>DATMUT010000149.1:0-3418 GCA_035563755.1 Novosphingobium sp. | reverse complement strand
TATCGCATTCTGGCGGGCGGTGCTGCGGTGTGGTTCCTGAGCCATATGGCCTGAGCGCCGGCCAGACAGGCGCCTGAAGGCGAATTGCGACGGGCCGCCGGAGATTTCCGGCCGGCCCGTTTCGCGTTAAGGAACTTGTGCGCCTGCCAATGCTATCCTCGTGGTTCAAGCCTGAGATGGCAGAGGGAGAGCGGACGTGTCGCTATTGGTCCTGATCGTGATTGGCGCCGTGGTTGGCTGGCTGGCCGGCGCGTGCAATCCGCGTAGGCATTATGGTGTGGCCGGGCATGTGTGGCTGGGCATGGCGGGCGCCGTGGTGGTCGGCGGCCTGACGGCGGGCGCATGGCTGCTGGGCGGGCTGACGGTCGTGGCGGCGGTGGCCGGCGCGCTCGGGGCGCTGGTGGTTGCGGTGCTGGCCAATGTGGTGCTGGGCGCCGAATCGGCGCGGCGCCGTTAAGCCTGTTGTCGCGTGCCCGCGCGGCCCTTTGCCGCGACGGCCCGGGGCGATCGCCGGGCAAAGCGGGCGCTGCCACGGCTTTTCGCAAGCGGCCGGGCGCAAGTGCATGGATCGGTGCTTGACTCTGCGACACGCTTGGCCCAAGGGCGACCACTCTTGAGGGCGGCGCACCTGAACAGGGCGGGCCGCTCTTGCTGTTTATTGGTTCCCGGCCCCGTCGGTCGGTCGCATATGGCGGCCCCGCGGAGAGGGGATCCGGGGATATTAGGAAAGCGCCATGGCAAAGCCCGCAACTGTCAAGATCCGGCTGGTTTCCACCGCCGACACCGGTTTCTTCTACGTGACCAAGAAGAACCCGCGCAACACCACCGAGAAGTTCGTGTTCAAGAAGTACGATCCCGTCGTGCGCAAGCACGTCGAGTTCAAGGAAGCCAAGATCAAGTAAGCTTCGCCGGGCTGGCCTCTTGTGATGTGCCGGCCTGCGTGGCTTTCGGGTTCACGGGTCATTCATCGCCTTGCCGCAACAGGTAGTGGCATGATGTGGCTTGAAAACCTGAAGATCCGCCCTGTGGCTGCTGCCCGGGGCGTGGCTCGCTCGCTTAAGGGGCTGCTGGTCGCGGGGCCGGTGGCCCTTTTGGCTTTGGGCGCTGGCGCCCTTGGTGTACCCGCACTGGCGCAGGCCCCTCATGCCGCGCAATCCTCGCCCGAGATCGACCGGGCGGTGGCGGCGCTGCGCGACATCTCGACCCTGCGCGCCAGCTTTGTGCAGACCGATGCCGGCGGGCAGCGCCTTTCGGGCACGCTGCTGCTCAAGCGTCCGGGCAAGATCCGCTTCCAGTATCAGCCCGGCGTGCCCATGCTGATCGTCTCGGACGGGCGCGCGCTCACCATCGTCGACAAGCAGGTGAACCAAGTGCAGCGCTGGCCGATCGGCAAAAGCCCGATGGGCGCGCTGCTCGACCCCAAGCGCGACGTGGCGCAATATGGCCAGGTGGTGCGCACGGGCGACCCTGCGCTGCTGGCGGTGGCTGTGCGCGACCGTTCGCACCCCGAATATGGCGTGACCACACTGTTCCTGACCCGCAAGGCTGGCGCGCCGGGCGGGCTGGAACTGGCCGGCTGGGACACGCTCGACGCGCAGAACCGGCTCACCGCGATCCGCCTGTCGGGCCATCAATATGGCATGCCACTGGGCGATGAGCAGTTCCGCTATCTCGACACCAGCGTGCGGCCGCACAAGTAACCGTCACGCATTTTTCGCGACAATGATGTGAACGCCCCCTCGCGACCGCCGAGTCGCGCAGGGGGCGATGTCGTTCGGGCCGTATTGCACCAAAGGGCGGCGGGCGAAATAACGGCGAGTTTGTGACACTTGCGCGGCGCTTGCGACAATATGCGACATTGCTGGTCTTTCCGTTCATGCACCAGACAGGCCCGCAACAGTAGAAAGAAGTCAGACAGAGCGGACAGGTCGCCGGGTTTCCCCCCTGTTGCCCGGCCCGCAGGTAGATCCGCCTGTCTTGCGTGACGAACGCAGCCATGAAACCCTCGCCCCCCAGCCCCCGGGGCGAGGGTTTTTTCTTGGCGCGGCCACGCCCCCGCGCTGGACCGGCCCTGCCAACCTGCCTAAAGCCTGTTGCCCATGAGCACGCAAGAAACCGGCACGCCTGACCCCAGCAACCTGTCGATCGCCACCTGGAACATCAATTCGGTGCGGCTGCGCATGCCGCTGGTGGCCCGCTACATTGCCGAGCACGCCCCCGATGTGCTGTGCCTGCAAGAGATCAAGACCGTGGCCGAGCTGTTCCCCGCGCAGGCCTTTGCCGATCTGGGCTATGTGCATCAGGCGGTGCACGGGCAGAAGGGCTATCACGGCGTGGCCACCGTCAGCCGCGTGCCGTTCAAGGAATTCTCGCGCCATGACTGGCAGGACAATGGCGAGGCGCGCCACGTTGGCGTCGAGCTGACCGGCCCCAGGGGGCAGGGACTGGTGGTCGAGAACGTCTATATTCCCGCCGGTGGCGACATTCCCGACCGCGCGCTCAACCCCAAGTTCGGCCAGAAGCTCGATTTCCTCGAGCGCATGACCCGCTGGGCCGAGAAGATCGACCGGCCGGCGGTGATCGTTGGCGATTTCAACATCGCCCCGCTCGAATCCGACGTGTGGAGCCACAAGGCGCTGCGCAATGTTGTCAGCCACACCGACATCGAGATCGAGACGCTGGCCCGCTTTCAGGCCGCGCACAATTGGGCCGACGTGGGCCGCCAGATGATCCCCGCGCCCGAGCGCTATTACTCCTGGTGGTCGTATCGCGCCAAGGACTGGCGCGAGAACGATCGGGGCCGCCGCCTCGACCATGTGTGGGCCTCGCAGGACGTGGCGGCGCAGGCCAGGGCGCACCGCATTCTCGAGGACGCCCGCAACTGGGAGAAGTGCTCGGACCACGTGCCGATCATCACGGAGTTCGCGCTTTGAACGAGGCGGTGAGGGGCGATTCCCGGGCTGTCGCGCTGGCGCTTGATGCGCTGCGCCATGGCTGGGCCATCCGCGTGGGCGAAGCCTTCACGCTGGTGCCGGCCGATACCGGTTTTGGCGCGGATGTGCGCGCGTCGCGCATGCTCATATCGGGCGCGCGGGCGGCCACGCTCAACATGGCCAACCAGCGCGACGCGGCCGAACCCGACGCGCCGGTGATGATCCGCGCGGCAGAGCCATTCGACCTGCCGCTGGCCCGCGCCATTGCCGATCCGGCGCTGGACCTGGCCCATCCGATGAAGGGGCCGTTTGCCGCCTGCGCCATTGCCGACGCGCAGGCAGCGGTGGCCGCCATGGAGCTGGCGCGGTTGGCGGGCATCCTGCCGGCGTTTCTGATCGACCCGGCCGGTGTTGAGGTGGCGCAGGCGGTTTCGCCCGCCGATCTGGCCGACTGGAAGGACCCGCGCCATCTGGCCATCGCCTCG
>DATMUT010000148.1:0-2931 GCA_035563755.1 Novosphingobium sp. | reverse complement strand
ACCCTGACCCAAACCCTGACCCTGCCGCTCGAGCCGGCCACGGCCGAGGCGCTGGCGCCTTTTGGCAGCATCATGGGGGCGGCATCGGGCGCGCCCGAGGTGCCGGTCGACTTCTATCGCGGCGCGGTGCGCATGAGCTATCCGGCGCGCTTTGAATGCGAGCATCCGGTCGACATCACGCTGGCCCGCGTGGCCCCGCGCCCCAACGAGGTGCGCTATATGGAGCGGCACTTCCAGCACACGCAGGCCTTTCTGCCGCTGGGGGGCAAGCCCTTTGTGGCGGTGATGGCCCCGCCGGGCGAAGGCGACCTGCCCGATCTGGCGCAGGTGCGCGCCTTCCTGTTCGATGGCAGCGCGGGTTTTGTCATGCACCGGGGCACCTGGCACGAATTCCCCTTCGCGCTCGAGGCCGACACGCAGGTCGTTGTCGTGCTCTCGCGCCAGACGGGCTATGACCTCAAGGCCAAGGATGCCACGACCGAGGAAGCGCATGGCCCCGACCTCGACAAGAAAGACATAGCCGCGCGCACCGGGCAGGTGATCCGCTTCGACGCGCCCGAACCCACACCCGCGCGGAGGACCTGATGCCGGTAGAGATCAACGGCCTGCTCAACCACAATATTTCGAGCGAGATACACCCGGTCCCCTTCACCCGCTTCGACCCCGAGGGCATTGCGAAAATGGCCCGGCTGCACGATGCTTGGGGCTACGACAGGGTGCTCATCGCCAATGCCTCGATCATGCCGGACAATTTCACCATCGCCGGCTATGTCGCGGCCCATACCGAGCGTTTGGGGGTGATGCTGGCGCACCGGCCGGGCTTTATTCCGCCCACGATGGCCGCGCGCATGTTGGCCACGCTCGACCAGTTGATGCCGGGCCGGGCGGGCGTGCATATCATTACCGCGGCCAGCGACGAGGAAACCCAAGCCGACGGCGATTATCTGACCAAGGTGGAGCGCTATGACCGGGCGCGCGAATATATCCACCTGCTGCGCCGCATGTGGAGCGAGGAGGCGCCCATCGTCCACGAGGGCAAGTGGTTCCGCTTCAACGGGGGCTTTGCCGCGATCAAGCCGGTCAACCCGCAGATCCCGGTCTATTTCGGCGGCATGTCGCCGGCGGCCATCGCCACGGCGGGCGAATGTTGCGACGTGTTCGCCACCCTGTCCGACACGGTCGAGGGCATGAGCGAGGTGGTGGGCAAGGTGCGCGCGGCAGCCGCCCCGCATGGGCGCGACCCGGCCTTCCTGATGTCGATCCGCATCGTCATGGCCGACACCGAGGAGGCCGCATGGGCCCGCGCCGACGCCATTCGCGAAACCGTGCGCGCCAATATGGCAAAGCTGGCCCCCAACACGCCCGCTGCCAAGGCCGACGGGTTCAAGCGCACCGCCGATCTGGCCCAGCGCGGCGATAGGCTGGAAAAATGCTTCTGGAACGGCATCAACCAGTTGCGCGGCGGGCAGAGCAATTCGGGCGCGCTGGTGGGCACGCCCGACCAGCTGGCCGATGCGCTGATGGACTATTACCGCGCCGGGGTGAGCAAGTTCATCGCCCGCGGGTTTGACCCTGTGGGCGATGTGGTGGCCATCGGGCGCGACCTGATCCCGCTGCTGCGGGCACGGGTGGCCGATGACGACCGCGAAAGGGCTGCGTCTGCCGGCTGAGGGGTGCTGCGGCCTGCGCTCTTGATCGGTCATGCGTGAATAGCTATTCGTCTACCCGGACTGTCAACGCTGTCACCTATCGGGCGGCGACGTTGCCAAACCCTTGTGATAACGCAGCCCCAACCGCCAAGAGGCGGGGCATCAATGGGCAACCCCCAAAAGCCGGTTGCCAGGACGGGAGACGACTGATGGCGCTGGCGCCAGACCTTTCGAACCGAACGGGTTCATCTCAAAGCGAGGCATCGGGCCATATCGATGCACCCGAACTGCGCCTTTTCGTGATGGCGCTGTTCTTCACCTTCGGCGGCATCACCAGCCTGAACGACGTCATCATCCCCAAGCTGAAAGAGCTGTTCACGCTCGATCACATGCAGGCGATGTTCGTGCAGACGGCGTTTTTCGCGGCCTATGCCATCATTGGCCTGCCGGGCGCGGCGGTGGTCAAGAAGGTGGGCTACATGCGCGGCGCCGTGGTTGGCCTGCTGCTGATGATGACGGGCTGCATCCTGTTCATCCCGGCCTCGCAAAGCGCCACCTTTGGCGTGTTCCTTTTCGCGCTGTTCGTGCTGGCCAGCGGCGTGACCATCGTGCAGGTGGTCACCAATCCGCTCATTTCGCTGCTGGGGCCGCCGCAGTCGGCGCACAGCCGGCTTACCTTTGCCCAGGCGTTCAATTCGCTGGGCACGGTGGTGTTTCCCTTCGTGGGCGGGCGGCTCATTTTGGGCAGCCTGGCGCACACCAGCGCCGCCCAGCTTTCGGGCGCCCAGCTTGAAGCCTATCGCATTGCCGAGACGGCCACCGTCATGCGCACCTATGCCGGCCTTGCCGTGGCGCTGGCCATCGTGGCGGCGGTGGTGTGGTTCAACCGCAACCGCCTCAAGGGCGAGCGGCACGAGCATTCCTCGATTCTGGCCGGTTTCGCGCTGCTGTCGCGCCTGCGCTTTGCATGGGGGGCGGCCTGCATCTTTCTCTACGTCGGCGCCGAGGTGACCATCGGCTCGATGATCGTGAACTATGTCGAGGAAAAGAGCGTTCTGGGCGCCAGCCCCGAGACGGCGGGCGATTTCATCCCGTGGTACTGGGGCGGCGCGCTGGTCGGGCGGTTCCTTGGCTCGGCGGTGCTGGCGCGCTTCAGCCCGGGCAAGGTGCTGACCTTCAACGCCTGCGGCGCGATCGCGCTCATTCTCCTCTCGGCCAATTCGGGCGGGGTGGTTGCTGCCTACAGCCTGCTGGCCATTGGCCTCATGAACTCGATCATGTT
>DATMUT010000147.1:0-2044 GCA_035563755.1 Novosphingobium sp. | reverse complement strand
GGAAACCCCCACTTGCGAAATGCGCGGCCCCCCGCCAAAGCGGTTGCCAAGCGGCCGCCAAACGGCCAAGGGCCGCGCTCTGGGGCAATACAGGGAAAGGGATTGCTTAAATGACTTCGGTGGACTGGAACCAGACCGTGGCTCTGCATCACGCGGGCGACGGCGGCGGCGTGTTCGACGAGCTGAAGGCGCTGCGCCACGGCACTCTGGCTGATCTGGTGCGCTACATCGCCCTGCTGCCCGAGGGCGAGCGCGCGAAGTACGAGATCACCCGCGTTGGCGATCACCGTATGAAGGTCGAGGAAATCATGGCGCTCTACGATCGCGCCGATTTCCCTCACGCGGTCTGATCCCGATGGGCGGCGATACGCGCAGCATCGCCGATTTCGCCGCCCGCCTGTCCGACGGCAGCGACATGTCGCTGGCCGATCGGCTGGGGCGGGTGGTGCTGGTGGTGAATACCGCCAGCCAGTGCGGCTTTACGCCGCAATACGCCGGGCTGGAACAGCTCTGGCGCGATTACCGCGAGCAGGGTTTTGAGGTGCTCGCTTTCCCGTGCAACCAGTTTGGCGGGCAGGAACCGGGCAGCGCGCAAGACATCGCCGCCTTCTGCGCGGTCAATTTTGGCGTGTCCTTCCCGCTGATGGCCAAGGTCGAGGTGAACGGGCCCGCCGCGCCGCCGCTGTGGCAATGGCTGACGGCGCAGGCACGCGGCATTTTCGGCACGAAGCGGGTGAAGTGGAATTTCACCAAATTCCTGATCGGGCGCGACGGGCGGGTGATCCGCCGCTTTGCCCCCAACGCCAAGCCCGAGGCCCTGCGCGGGGCGATCGAGCGGGCGCTGTAGCGCGAATTATCCACAGGGCCGTCCACAGGCTTTTCCCGCTGGTCACGCACAGGCTTACCCACAGTCCGTCCACAACTGCCCGGCGCGCGCGGTTGATTGCGCGCCGCGGCCCCCCATAATCGCACAATGGCCTATTCTCCCTTCGTCCCCCTGCGCGTCTTTTCCAGCTACACCATGCTCGACGGGGCGATCGACCCCAAGGCCATGGCCAAGCTGGCCAAGGGGCGCGGCTTTCCGGCGATGGCGGTGACCGACCGCAACGGCCTGTATTGCGCGCCTGCCTTTGCCGGCGCGTGCAAGGACACGGGCGTGCAGCCTATCGTGGGCACGCTGCTGTCGGTGGCGCGCCCGGCCGATATGGGCGGGGCCACGGGCGGCATTGGCGCGATGGCGGCGCCCATCATCGATTCGCTGGCGCTGTTGGCGCAGAACGAGACGGGCTGGCTCAACCTGTGCCATCTGGTCAGCCAGGCGCATTTGGAGCGCCCGCTCGAATTCGATCCGCATGTGCAGCTTGCCGCGCTCGAGGGGCATAGCGACGGGCTGATCTGCCTGACCGGCGCCGGGCAGGGGGCGCTGACCCGCCTGCTGGCCGAACAGCAGCAGAGCGCGGCCGAACTCTATGCCGACCGCCTGCAGGCCCTGTTTGGCGACCGGCTGTATGTCGAGCTGGCCCGTACCGGCGACCCGGCCGAGGAGGCGGGCGAAGCGGCGCTGATCGATCTGGCCTATGCGCGCGGCCTGCCGTTAGTGGCCACAAACCCGGCCCATTTTGCCGAGGCCAAGGGCACGCAGGCGCACGACGCCATGTTGTGCATTGCCGGCAGCACCCATGTCGATGCGCCCGAACGCGCGCGCTCGAACCCGCAATGCTGGGTGAAGCCCGCCGAGACGATGGCGCAGCTGTTTGCCGACTGCCCCGAGGCGCTGGCCAACACGCTGGTGGTGGCGCAGCGCTGCGCCTACATGCCGCCGCGTCGCAAGCCGCTGCTGCCCAGCCTTGCGGGCGACAAAGAGGGCGAGGAGCGGATGCTGGTCGATCTGGCCCGCACCGGTTTGGCGCAGCGCCTCGCGCCCTATTGGCCCGGAGTGGACGAGGCCACGCTCGACAAGGCGCTGGCCACGCAGGGCGACGAGCGGCTGGCCGCCTATGAAGCGCTGCGCCCGCTGGGCGTGGGCGAGGATTTCCTCGAATAT
>DATMUT010000146.1:0-3796 GCA_035563755.1 Novosphingobium sp. | reverse complement strand
CGGATGGCCGGCCGGTCGAGAAAGCGCGACAGCGAGCGCCCGCCGGTGGCATAGATGCCATACCAGAACGCCTCGATGACCGCGAAGGTGAGCACCAGAATGGCGAACTGCGGCGCCTTGGCCAGCGCCGGATTGATGAATTGCGGCAGGAACGCCACGGCAAACAGGATGAGCTTGGGGTTGCTGATGCTGATCATGAAGCCGCCGCGATAGACCGCCAGCGCCGAAACGGTGGGGCGCAGGCGCTTGTCCTGCGGGTCGCCCCCGGCATCGAGCGGGGTGGTGCCGGCCACATCGTCGCTGCGCCAGGCCTTGACGCCCAGGTACAGCAGATAGGCAACGCCTGTGTAGCGCAGCACATCAAAGGCCCCCGGCACCGCCAGCAGCAGCGTGGTCAGCCCCGCCGCCGAGGCCGCCAGCACCGAGACGATGGCCGTCAGGCACCCGGCCATGGCCGCGGTCGAGCGGCGCATGCCCAGCTCGACGCTGCGCGAGAGGATGTGCAGCATGTTGGGCCCCGGCGTGCCCGACAGCAGAAAACACACGCCCACAAACAGCCACCAGACATGCAGTGTCATCGCGTTTTCAACCTCTTGATGCGGCGGGCAGCAATCAGGTCGACCTGCCCTTTCGAGCCTGTGGCAATAGCTTGCCAGCCGGCGGGTGCGCAAGGCGGTTGACCGGAGGGCAAAACCGCCTATTAGCACTCCACACCCGAGAGGGGCGGTTAGCTCAGTTGGTAGAGCATCTCGTTTACACCGAGAGGGTCGGCGGTTCGAGCCCGTCACCGCCCACCATTATTGGCCCGGATCAGGGCTGATACATGCGCTCGCGCAGCGGCTGGTCGCTCTGCTCGACCTCGAGCACGACCTCGCGAAAGCCCCTCGAACCCATCTCGACCGCCAGCACCGATGCCGAAAAGCCCGCGCCCGCGCCATAGATCGCGTCGCGCAGCCAGCTGTCGGCGGCGACATAGCCGATCACGCGGCCCTGGCCGTCGACAACGGCGATGGCGGAATGGTCGTGCGGATTGCCCGCCTCCAGCTCGAGGGTGACAGCCATGCCTTCGCGCAGTTCGGCAACGGCTGCGGCATGGTTCTGCTCGCCCACCAGCCCGATCATGTAGGCATTGGGGTTGAAGGGGCTGGGCACCATGCCGAAATTCTCGGTGTCGCCGGGCAGCGGGGCGGCAAAGCCTTCGCCGTCCTCGTCAAAATCGTCGTCGGGCAGCAGCAGCGGGGCAGGGGCTGCCTCGGCAAACGGCTGCGGCGCGAAGGGCGGGGGCGCGAATGCGGTGGGCGTGATGATGGCAGGCTCAGCCGGAGCAGCCGCGGCCGGGGCTTGCTGTGCAGGCTCGGGCTGCGGGCGCGTCAGAGGGGCGGTGGCCGCGTTCGTCGCAGTCTCTTTGGGTGCGCCAAAAAACAGACGTTTGAGAAACGCGAACATGTTGCCTCCTGCACAATCGCCCAAGCCGGGCCGGCGCCGCATAGGGAAAGGGGCAGGGGCTGCGCAAGCGGCTGCCCTTGCCTTTCCCCCGGCCATGGCGGATGCCGGAGCGGGTGGTGCCATGCGCGGCAGTTTGCGCATGACACCATGACGGCATAATTTCACCGCGATGGCAGGGCCAAAGCTGCGCCGCTTTTATGGGGCCTGCCACGCCCGGATCGACCGGCGTGGCGGTTGTCCAACGCTTGTCGCGCTGGCAGGCAAATTGGATAGGCCAATTGACAGAATTGGAATGACTGCCTAATCGGATGGCCAGTGGCCCCGCGCGGCCCGGCCTGCGTGCCGGCGCCTGTGCCAAGGCCTGCCCAACGTTTCCCAGAGGACCGATGCGATGGCCGATGTCTCCCTTTCGCCCGACTATGACCTGTTGGTGGTGGGTGGCGGCATCAATGGCGCGGGCATTGCGCGTGATGCGGCCGGGCGCGGCCTGCGCGTCCTGCTGGTCGAGCGCGACGATCTGGCCGCGCACACCTCCTCGGCCAGCACCAAGCTGATCCATGGCGGCCTGCGCTATCTGGAATATTATGAGTTCCGCCTGGTGCGCGAGGCCCTGCAGGAGCGCGAGCGGCTGATCCATATCGCCCCGCACATCAGCTGGCCGCTGCGTTTCGTGCTGCCCCAGCCCAAGGGCGGGCGCCCCGGCTGGATGATCCGCATCGGCCTGTGGCTGTATGACCATATCGGCGGCAAGCAGACGCTGCCCGCCTCGCATGCGGTGCGGCTGACCGATCCGCGCTGGGGGCAGGGGCTGAAGGGCGGCGTGTCCAGGGGCTTTGTCTATTCCGACGCCTGGGTCGATGACGCGCGCCTCGTCGTGCTCAACGCCATCGATGCGGCCGAGCGCGGCGCCACCATCTGGACCGGCGTGACCATGACTGGCGCGCGGCAGGTGGGCAAGAACTGGCAGGTCGATCTGGCGCCCACGCCCGATGCGCCGCGCCCCGACATTGCCGCGCCCATGCAGGTGACCGCGCGGGCCATCGTCAATGCCGCCGGCCCATGGGTGGGCGACCTGCTGGGCGAAGTGCCCGAGGCCAAGCGTGAGGGCGGCATTCGCCTCGTCAAGGGCAGCCACATTGTCATCCCGCAGGTCTATCCGGGCGATCATGCCTTTATCCTGCAAAAGGACGATGGCCGCATTGTTTTCACCATTCCCTATCAGGGCAAGTTCACCCTGGTGGGCACGACCGACGTGCTGGTGGGCGAGGACGAGCGCGCCCGCCCGCAGATCAGCGCGGCCGAGGTCGATTACCTGTGCGCCACGGTGAACACCTATTTCGACACGCAGGTGGCGCCCGCCGATGTGGTGTGGACCTATGCTGGCGTGCGCCCGCTGTATGACGATGGCAGCGCCGATGCCAAGGCCATCACCCGCGACTATGTGCTGAAGCTGGGCCGCGATGCCGGCCCGCAGATCCTGAGCGTGTTTGGCGGCAAGCTGACCACCTATCGCCGCCTGGCCGAACACGCGATGGAGAATCTCACCCCCTTCCTGCCTGCGGCTCACCCGGCCTGGACGGGCACGGTGCCGCTGCCGGGTGGCGATATGCCGGCGGGCGGTTTCGCCGCTTTCCTGACCGATGTGCGCCAGCGCTGGCCGTTCCTGCCGGCCGATGTGGCGCAGCGTATGGCGCACGCCTATGGCACGCGCATCGCGCGGGTGCTGGGCAAGGCGGCCAGCTGGGCCGATCTGGGCGAGGATTTTGGCGGCGGTCTGACCGAGGCCGAGGCGCGCTACCTGTATGACAACGAATGGGCGCGCAAGGCCGAGGACATGCTGTGGCGCCGCACCAAGCTGGGCCTGACGGCACCGGCCGGCACCGCTGAAAAGCTGGCGGCATGGATCGCCCGGCAGGCATAAGCACATCTGACAAGCGAGAGGGCAGGATGCAGGGCAATATTCTGGCGATCGATCAGGGCACGACCTCGACCCGCTCGCTGATCTTTGATGCAGGGCGCAACGTGCTGGCCACCGCCCAGCAGGAATTTGCCCAGCATTACCCCAACGACGGCTGGGTCGAGCATGAGGCGCGCGACATCTGGCGCGACACGCTGGCCACGGCCCGCGCGGCGCTGGCCAAGGCCGACATGACGGCCGCCGACATCGCCGCCATCGGCATCACCAACCAGCGCGAGACCGTCGTGCTGTGGGACCGCGCCACCGGCGAGCCGCTGCACCGCGCCATCGTCTGGCAGGACCGGCGCACGGCGGCGATCTGTGCGCAATTGCATGCAGCCGGGCACGAGCCGGCCATCGCCGCCAAAACGGGCTTGCTGCTCGATCCTTATT
>DATMUT010000145.1:0-3121 GCA_035563755.1 Novosphingobium sp. | reverse complement strand
TGACCGGGAAGAACCAGAAATACAGCGGGTTGCCCATCATCTTGACGAAGCCGCCAGCCATTTTGATGAACACCGACTGGTTCTGGCCGCCGGCCTCGATCAACAGCACGCGATTGGCCGGATCCTGGCTCAACCGATTGGCCAGAACGCAGCCGGACGAACCGGCGCCGACGATGATGTAGTCGTATTGGGTCATATCGATCCGATGGTTGGCGCACCCCGTTGCCCCGGCACGCGGCCGCGCCGGCTTCGGAATGCAAGAGAATGACTGAGGACCGCCCCTCCTGACGAGCCCTTTGCGCAAGGCGCAGCCCTGCCTGAAGGGGTGCTCTCACCCGGATTAATTAGAATGCATATACTGTTTTGTCTAGGCGGCTTTAAGTCGCAAAATTTAGGACGAAAAGGCTAATTTTCGGCTGAACAGTGGCCTTTTTACGTCATCTGCAAAAAACCAATCCGAACCATGGTTCGAATCTATTGACTTGATCCGTGCAGCTGCCCTAACACGCAGACCAGCTGCAAAATGGCAGACAGAGCCGCAAAATGAGCGCGGTGGGAGAATCAAGATGTCTCGGATTTTGAGCGCCGGCGAGGCCAACCGTCGCGACTTCCTGAGCGGCGCGGCGCTGCTGGCCCTGGCGTTGGGCCTGCCTGCCGGCGCGCTGGCGGCCACCCCGGCGATTCCGGCCGCAAGCCCCCGCCAGCACCAGATGCTCGCCGCCGCAAGCCAGATCGCCATCCCGCGTACCGATACGCCGGGCGCCGCCGATGCCGGCGTTCCCGATTTCGTCGTGCTGGCCCTCGACCACGGGCTTGAGGATGCGCGTAGGCCGGTGACCAATGCGCCAAAAGGCATGCCCCTTCGCGCCGACGGTTCGATCGACCACCTGCGCTGGCTCGAACTGGCGCTCGACACCGCTGCGGGGGGCGATTTCCTCGCCTTGGCAGCGCCTCGCCAGGCCGAAGCGCTGGCCCGTATCGACACGGCCGCCTTCGCCGCCCCGCGCGATGCCCCGCCCAGCCCCTGGCTGACCATCAAGGCCCTGATCTACATCGGCTATTACACCAGCGAGGCAGGTGGCTCGCAAGAGCTGCGCTACGAGCTGGTGCCCGGCCAGTTCGAACCGGACGCCCCCCTTCATCCCGGTGATCGCGCTTTCTCCAGCGACTGGACCGCCATTGACTTCGGATAATTCCATGACACACGATTTTGACGCTATCGTCGTTGGCTCGGGCATTACCGGCGGTTGGGCAGCCAAGGAGCTGACCGAAGCCGGCCTCAAGGTGCTGATGATCGAGCGCGGCCGCCAGATTGAGCATCAGTCCGGCTACACGCGCGAAATGGCCGCGCCATGGGAACTGCCCTTTCGCGGCCGCGGCGACCAGAGCAACTATGATCGCGCGTTCCCGGTGCAGCGCCTGAACCGCCATTTCAACGAATGGACCCAGGACCACTTCGTAAACGACCGCGAAAACCCCTATTCCACGGCGGATGGCACGCAGTTCGACTGGTTCCGCTCGTACCAGCTGGGCGGTCGCTCGCTGACCTGGGGCCGGCAGTGCTATCGCTGGTCCGACTATGACTTTGGCGCCAACAAGCGCGACGGCCACGGCACCGACTGGCCCATCCGCTATGCCGATCTGGCGCCCTGGTACGATCATGTCGAACGCTTCATCGGCGTGTCGGGCGCGGCCGAAGGGCTGGCGCAATTGCCCGACGGCCAGTTCCAGCCGCCCATGGCCATGAACGCGGTCGAGGTTGCGCTGCGCAAGCATATCGGCACCCACTGGCCCGAGCGGGTGGTTACCATAGGTCGCACCGCCAATCTGACCGAAGCCAAGCCCGACGAAGGGCGAGCCAATTGCCAATACCGCTCGATCTGCGCGCGCGGATGCTCGTTTGGCGCCTATTTCTCGACGCAGTCATCGACGCTGCCCGCAGCCATGAAGACCGGGCGACTGACCGTGCTCACCGACAAGGTCGTTGAGCGGATCGATTATGATCCGGTAACCCGCCGCGTCACTGGCGTGCGCTGGGTCGACACCAAAACGAAGCAGGCCGGACAGGCCACGGCGCGCATGGTGTTCCTCAATGCCGGCGCGTTCAATTCGGTCCACGTGCTGCTCAATTCGGCCAGCGAGGCCATGCCCAACGGGCTGGCGAACAGTTCCGGCGTGCTGGGCACCCATATCATGGACCACCCCAACACCGTCGCCGCCGCCGCGACCATGCCCGGCTTCGAGCAGCACACCATGGTCGGCAACCGGCCCACTGGCGTTGTCATCCCGCGTTTCCGCAACATGGATAAGCTCGATGGCATCGGCCATACACGCGGCTTTTCCTATCAAGGGGGCGCGCTTCAGTCGAACTGGACCCGCGGCCAAAGGCAACCGGGCCTGGGCGCCGACAACAAAAACGCCATCCGCAGCCCGGGCGAGTGGCGCATGGTCCTCGTGGTGTTTGCCGACAGCATGCCGCGCGCGTCCAACCGCCTCACGCTCGACCGGCGCCGCACCGACGCCAATGGCCTGCCCCTGCTCAACATCGCCTTCGCTCACGGCAAGGAAGAGCATGCGGCGCTGGCCGAAGCCCATGCCCTGGCGGTCGAAATGCTCGAATCGGCAGGCGGCAAGGTGCTGTTCGGCTCGGACCAGCCCGGCCATGGCGGCACGGCAATCCACGAGATGGGCGGCGCGCGCATGGGCCATGACCCGGCAACCAGCGTGCTCAACAAATGGAGCCAGGCGCATGATGTGCGAAATCTGTTCGTTACAGACGGCGCCCAGATGTCGTCGAGCGCCAGCCAGAACCCCTCGCTCACCTACATGGCGCTGACCGCGCGTGCGGTCGATCATGCCGTGGCGCTGGCCCGGCAGAACAGCCTCTAATCCGCGCCCAGCAGAAAGAACTCGCTCCATGCATTCCACCTCATCGCGCAGACAGGCCGGCGTCTTTCAAGGGATTACGCTGGTCACGGTCGCGTTCCTGCCCATCGTGGCGATCGTTTCGATGTTCCCCGCCGTGCCCGCCATCATCGAGCATTTCGCCGCGCGCGACCCTGCCGCCATGGCCAAGGTGCCGGCCATGGTCTCGGCGCCGGGCCTGGCGATCGCCATCATT
>DATMUT010000144.1:0-2765 GCA_035563755.1 Novosphingobium sp. | reverse complement strand
GCGGGGCAGGCTCAGTCGACCCCGTTTCACCGGCCGGCATGGGTGAGCGCGGTGGCGCGCGCCACAGGCAATGACGCGCTGATGCTGGTGGCCCGCGCTGGCGGCATGATCGAGGGCATCCTGCCGCTCAACGCCATCCATTCGCCCATTTTCGGCCGCCTGCTGGCCTCGAGCGGTTTTGCCGTGGGCGGCGGCGTTCTGATGGCCGAAGGCGCCGATCCGGCCCCTTTGTTCGCCGCGCTCGAGGAAGTGGCGACGCGCTGGTCATGCCCATCGGCCGAACTGCGCGGCGGGCCGGTGCCCGCAGGCCGCGCGGGATGGGTGGTGAAGGACCGCTCGCACTGCGGTTTCGTGCGCCCGCTGGCCGCTGACGACGAGGCCGAACTGCTGGCCATTCCGCGCAAGCAGCGCGCCGAGGTGCGCAAAGGTCTGGCCGCCGATCTGATAATCACCGTGGGCAGCGGCAAAAGCGACCGTGCCGCCCATTACGCCGTCTATGCGCAAAGCGTGCGCAATCTGGGCACGCCGGTGTTTCCGCGCAGCCTGTTTGCACAGGTGCTCGACGCCTTTGGCCCCGATGCCGACATTCTGACCGTTTGGGAGGGGCAGGCGCCGGTGGCCAGCGTGCTCTCGCTCTATCACGCCGGGGCGGTGATGCCCTATTGGGGCGGCGGCACGTGGGAGGCGCGGCGGCTGCGCGCCAATGACAGGATGTATTTCGAACTGATGCGCCATGCCCGCTCGCGCGGATGCGACCGCTTCGATTTCGGCCGTTCCAAGATCGATAGCGGCGCGCATGATTTCAAGCGCAACTGGGGGTTCACGCCCGAACCGCTCAGCTATGGCGTATGGACCGCGGCTGGCGCCGCCAAGCGCGACGCCGACCCGACCAGCGCTGCCCATTCGCGCCGGATCGACCTGTGGAAGAAACTGCCGCTGCCCTTGGCCAATGCCATCGGCCCGTGGATCGCAAGGGGGCTGGGATGAGCAACGAGATCCTTTTTCTGGCCCATCGCATTCCGTTCCCGGCCGACCGGGGCGACAAGATCCGTTCGCACCATATCCTGAGGCGGTTGGCGCGCATGGCGCCGGTGCACGTCGCCTGTTTTGCCGATGACGACAAGGATATGGCCGAAGAGGTCGAACTGGCGGCGCTTGCGCACACCTATCGGCTGACGCGGCGGGCCAAGTCGCTGGCGGTGGCGGGCATGCAGGCGCTGGCGCAGGGCCGCCCGGTCAGCCTTACCGCCTTTCACGATGCCTGCATTGCCGCTTATGTGAAGCAGACGCTGGCGACCGGCCGGATCGGCACGATCTATGTGTTTTCGGGCCAGATGGCGCAATATGTGCCCGACGATTTTGGCGGCCGGGTGGTGCTCGATCTGGTCGATGTGGATTCGGCCAAGTTCGACGCCTATGGCCTGGCGGGCAGCGGGCCGATGGGCTGGGTTCATGCCCGCGAGGGGCGCCTGTTGCGCAGCTACGAGGCGCGCTGCGCCTTGCGCGCAGATGTGACGCTGCTGATCAGCGACAAGGAAGCGCAGCTTTTCCGTTCACGGCTGTCCGCGCTCGAACTGGCCGGTACCGATGTGCAGGTGGTGGGCAATGGCATTGACGCGGACCATTACGACCCCGCTCTGGTCAGCCCGGAACACCGCTTGCAGGCCATGGCCCGCCCGCGCCTGATCTTTACCGGCCAGATGGATTACCCGCCCAACATCGCCGCGGTCGACCGGGTGGCGCGGCGGCTGATGCCGGCCATCCGCGAGGCCTGCCCCGATGCGAGCTTCCATATCGTGGGCCGCGCCCCTACCGAGGCGGTACGCGTGCTCAGCGCTATCGAGGGCGTGCATGTATGGGGGCGCGTGGATGACGTGCGCTGCTGGCTCAAGGCCGCCGACATTGCGCTTGCGCCGCTCGAGATCGCGCGCGGGGTGCAGAACAAGGTGCTCGAGGCGATGGCCATGGAATTGCCCGTGGTGCTGACCAATGCTGCGGCAACGGGCATTCCGGCAACGGCAGGCCACCATTTTGCCGTGGCCGACAGCGATGCCGACCTGATCGCGCAGGTGGTGCGACTGGCCCGCGACCAGCGCGCCGCCACGGTCATGGGCCTGGATGCCCGCCGCCTGGTGCTCGAGCGGCAAAGCTGGCAGACGGCGCTGGCGCCGCTGGCGGGCATCTTGTCCAGCCGGCCGCGCGTTTTGAGCGATGCGGCCTGAAGGGCTGCCGGCAACGGCCGACAGAGTGGTGGCGATGGTGCCGGCGCATTGGCGGCGACCGCTGGCAGCGGTGGCATGCGCTTGGCTGGCGCTGATCGGCCTGTTTCATGGCGACTGGTTGGCCATGGCGCATCAGTGGTGGGACAGTTCGACCTATAATCACATTCTGGTGGTGCCGGTTATTCTGGGCTGGCTGGTGGCGCAGCGCTTGCCGGGCCTGTGGCGATTGCAGCCCGCGGGCTGGTGGCCGGGGCTGGTGCTGCTGGGGGCGGCCATGATGCTGTGGGTGCTGGGGGCGTTTGCCGGCTTTGCACAGATTACGCAGGCTTGCGCTGTTGCCATGCTGGTGGCGTCGGTTCTGGCGCTGTTGGGGCCAAAGGTGGGCTGGGGGCTGGCCTTTCCGCTGTTCTACATGGGCTTCCTCGTGCCCTTTGGCGACGAGGCGGTGCCGCTTTTACAGACGATTACCGCGCGGCTGACGATCGGGCTTGTGCATCTCACGCATGTGCCGGCCAGCATCGATGGCGTGTTCATCGCCACGCC
>DATMUT010000143.1:0-4081 GCA_035563755.1 Novosphingobium sp. | reverse complement strand
GGTGGGCAAGCCGCTGTTGCGCAATGGCTCGGCCGCGCTGTGGGATGTGGGCGACGGGGTGGCCGCGCTCGAGTTCACCGGCAAGATGAACGCGCTCGACGGCGAAGTGATGGCGCTGATCGGCGAGGCGATTGCGCTGGTAGCGACCCGCTACAAGGCGCTGGTGGTCTATAACGAGGGGAGCAATTTTTCGGCCGGGGCCAATCTGGGCCTTGCCCTGTTTGCCATCAACATCGCCGCCTGGGGCGAGGTGGAGAAGCTCGTGGCCGGCGGTCAGGCCGCCTACAAGGCGCTGAAATACGCGCCCTTCCCGGTGGTGGCGGCGCCTGCTGGCCTCGCGCTGGGCGGCGGCTGCGAGGTCTGCCTCAACGCCGACGCTATCGAGGCCCATGCCGAAACCTATATCGGCCTTGTCGAATGCGGGGTGGGCCTGATCCCGGGCTGGGGCGGCTGCGGCGAGATGCTCGACCGGCTGGCCCATGCCCCCAAGGCACCCCAAGGCCCCATGCCCGCCGTTGCCCGCGCCTTCGAGACGATCTCGACCGCAACCGTGGCCAAATCGGCCGCCAATGCGCGCGAGATCGGCTTTCTGCGGGCAACAGACGGCATCACCATGAACCGCGACCGGCTGCTGGCCAATGCCAAGGCGCGCGCGCTGGCCATGGCCGAGGGCTATGCCCCGCCGGCCCCGCCCACCTTCCGCCTGCCCGGCGCTTCGGGGGCGGCAGCGCTGGCCATGGCGGTGGCCGGTTTTCGCGCCCGCGGCCTTGCCACGCCCTATGACGCGGTGGTGGCCGCAGCCCTTGCCCATGTGCTGACAGGCGGCGATGCCGATCCGCTCGACACCTTGACCGAGGCCGACCTGCTGGCACTGGAACGCGCGGCGTTCATGGGTCTGGTGCGCGATGCCCGCTCGATCGCGCGGGTCGAACACATGCTGGAAACGGGCAAGCCGCTTCGCAACTGACGGGAGAGCCGAGATGCAGATCTACACCGCCCCGCTGCGCGACATGCGCTTCGTGCTCGACGAATTGCATGGCGACGATGGGTTTGGCGACCTGCCCGACCACGCCGAATTCACCCCCGACCTGACCGGCGCCATTCTGGAAGAGGCGGCCAAGCTGGCGCAAGGCGTGCTGCTGCCGCTCAACGCCTCGGGCGATGCGCAGGGGTGCCGGCTGGAAAACGGCGCGGTCACCACGCCCAAGGGTTTTGCGCAGGCCTATCGCCAGTTTGCCGAAGGGGGCTGGAACGCGCTGGTGGCCCCGCCCGAATGGGGCGGGCAAGGCGCCCCCGAGGCGCTGGGCAAGCTGGTCGAGGAAATGATCTGCGCGGCCAACATCAGCTTCAGCCTCTATCCGGGCCTGACCAGCGGGGCGATCGCGGCCCTCTCGACCTATGGCGACGAGGCGCTGAAAGCGGCCTATCTGCCAAAGCTCGTCTCGGGCGAGTGGGCGGGCACCATGTGCCTGACCGAAGCGCATTGCGGCACCGATCTGGGCCTGTTGCGCACCAAGGCGCAGGCAGTGGGCAACGGCACCTACCGCATCTCGGGCGCCAAGATCTTCATTTCGGCCGGCGAGCATGATTTTACCAGCAACATCATCCATCTGGTGCTGGCCCGCCTGCCCGATGCGCCGGCGGGGGTAAAGGGCATCAGCCTGTTCCTGGTGCCCAAGTTCCTGCCCGATGATGCCGGCAATCCGGGCGCGGCCAATGGCGTTGCCTGCACCGGCATCGAGCACAAGATGGGCATATCGGCCAGCGCCACCTGCCAGATGCAGTTCGACAATGCCACCGGCTGGCTGGTGGGCGAGGCCAACAAGGGCCTGGAAGCCATGTTCACCATGATGAACGCCGAGCGCGTGGGCGTTGGCATTCAGGGCCTTGGCATTGGCGAGGCGGCCTATCAGTCGGCGGTGTGGTACGCCAAGGACAGGTTGCAGGGCCGCGCGCTCTCGGGCGCGAAATACCCCGAGCGGGCCGCCGACCCCATCATCGTGCACCCCGACGTGCGCCGCATGCTGATGACCATGCGCGCCAACAACGAGGGCTGCCGGGCGCTGGCCGGCTGGGTGGCGCGCGCGCTCGATGCCGAAAAGCACGCGCCCGCCCCCGAAACCCGCCAGCGCGCCGCCGATTTCGTCGCGCTGATGACGCCGGTGGTCAAATCGCTCTTCACCGATCTGGGCTTCGAGACGGCCAGCCTTGCCGTGCAGGTGCATGGCGGCCACGGCTACATCCGCGAGACGGGGGTCGAGCAATATCTGCGCGATGCCCGCATCAGCATGATCTACGAGGGCACCAACGGCATTCAGGCGCTCGATCTGGTGGGGCGCAAGCTGGGGGCGCATATGGGGCGCTATCTGCGCAGCTTCTTCCACCCCGTCAGCGCCTTTATCGAGGCCGAGGCGGGCAATGATGCGCTGGCCCCCTTCGTGGCCGGGCTGAAGCGCGCCTTCGAAGCCTTGCAAGGCTCAACCGCGCTGGTGGCGCAGCGGGGCCTGAAAGACCCCGAGGAGGCAGGCGCGGCGGCCAGCGACTATCTGCGCCAGCTGGGGCTGACGGCCATTGCCTTCTGCTATGCCAAGGCCGCGCGCATTGCCCTGCGCGAACTGGCCGCCGGCACGCCCGAGGCCGATTTCCACACGGCAAAGCTGGCCACCGCGCGGTTTTTCTTCGATCGCATCCTGCCGCAAACCGCCGCGCTGTACCTGGCGATCAAGGCCGGCAAGGGGTCGATGATGGCGCTGGAGGAGGCGATGTTCTAGATCGCCCCCTCCCCTGTCTCACGCCATCCTTGCCCGCAGGAATTCGCCGGCCACGCCAATCGCCTGCCGCCCTTCTTCGAGCATGAAGCCGAAGGCGTGCCAGACATGCACCATGCGCGGCCAGATCTCGAGCCGCACATCCACCCCGGCCATGCCCGCCGCCCGCGCCAGCGCCAGCGCATCGTCAATCAGGATCTCGGCCGAGCCGACATGGATGAGCAGCGGCGGCAGGCCCGACAGGTCGGCCAGCACCGGCGATGCCAGCGCCTCGGCCGCATCGCTGCCCGCCAGATACAGGCCCGCGGCCATGCGCAGCCCGGCCTCGCTCAGCGAGGGGTCTTCCTCGGCCTTGTCCGCAAGGCTGGCGGCGGCGCATCGCATGTCAGCCCAGGGCGAGATGGCCAGGGCCGCCGCCGGCATCGGCAGCCCCGCATCACGCAGCGCCAGCAGCACCGCCACCACCAGCCCGCCGCCGGCCGAATCGCCCCCCAGCACGATGTGGCCCGGCGCCACGCCATCGGCCAGCAGGGCGCGGTAGGCGGCAACGCCATCCTCCACGGCCGCCGGAAACGGGTGTTCGGGCGCCAGCCGATAGTCGAGCGAGAGGCAGCGCGCGCCGGCACTGCGCCCCAGTTCGGCCGCCAGCGCCCGGTATCCGCCCGCGCTGCCCGAGATGAAGGCGCCGCCGTGCATATACAGCAGCACGCGCCCCGTATCGGCCCCCGGCGCATCGCATTGCAACGCCGGCACCCCGCCCACATCCGTGCGGGCAAAGGCAATGTCGGGCGCCACCGGAATGGTGGCCAGCGTCGCCTCGAAATCGGCGCGCACCTTTTCGACCGGCTGGCCAAAGTCCAGATCGCCCGCGCGCAGCGCCGCGACCAGCAGGTCGATGGGCGCCGGAGCGTCGGTCATGGTGGTCTCGTTCATCGCTGCTCTCCCTAGCCTGCGCTGGTCACGCTCCAGCCGCCATCCACCTGCATGGCGGCACCCGTCACGTATCTGGCCGCATCGCTCACCAGATAGCCGATCATGCCGGCAATATCCTCGGGCTCGCCAAATTCGCGCATCGGCACGGCCGAGGCCACGCTCGCCTCGGCCTCGGCGATCGATACGCCCGCGCCCTCGGCAAAGCTGGTGACGATGGCCTCGATCATGCGGGTGCGGATGGTGCCGGGGTGCACGGAATTGACGCGCACCTTCCGGCCATCGCGCGCGCCGATCAGCGCCAGGCTGCGGCTCAGCTGCTCGACGCCGGCCTTGCTGGCGCCATAGGCCAGCCCCGAGGGCGTGCCCATGCAGGTGATGAT
>DATMUT010000142.1:0-2834 GCA_035563755.1 Novosphingobium sp. | reverse complement strand
CGCGCCGCGCCCCGAAGTGCTGGCGCATCTGCCCGCCGGCACGCAGCTCAAGGCTTTCCCCTCGCGCGTGGGCGTGTTCCCCGCCACCCCGGTCGAGCGCGCGATGCAGGACATTGGCCACATCGAGGCGGGCATTGCCGCAGCGCAGGCGGGCATGGCCGCGCTGGTGATCGATTCCTTTGCCGATTACGGCATTGCCGCCCTGCGCGAAGCGGTGGCCTGCCCGGTGGTTGGCGCTGGCGAGGCAGGGCTGGCTGCCGCCGCGCCTTATGCGCGCTTTGCCATCGTGACGGTTTGGCCCGCCTCGATGAACTTCCTGACGCAGGACCTGCTGCGCAGGCATGGCATGGAAGCGCGCTGCACGGGCATCCTCAACATTGGCGAGGAAGCCGCGCTGGCGCAATTGGCCGGGCCGGAGGGCTATCTGGGCCAGATCGGTCGGGCCGAGGTGGCAATCATCGAGCTGGCGCTCGCGGCCATTAGCGAGGCCAAAAAGCAAGGCGCCGAGACGGTGGTGCTGGGCTGCACCTGCATGTCGCCCATGGCAGCCATATTGGCGGACAAGGCCGACCTGCCAATCATCAGCCCGCTAGCCGAGGCGGCCATGCGCGCCGCAGCCCTGGCCATCACTCCGCCAGCCCAGCCCGTGCTTACCCCTCGGGCCGACCTGCTGCGCCGCATGGTCGATGCCATTGCCGGCGAAGAGGACGAAAGCTGCCCGGTCTGCGCCGTGGCCGCCTTCGCCCCCTGATCATCAGTTGCCGTAGCGGCCCCACACGAACTTCGAGCTGAGCGCGAAGTTCCACACCGAGGCCAGCACGATGCCCACCAGCACCGCCACCACATCGTGGAAATGCATGCGCTTGAGCGCGGCGGCCGTCGCCACGTTGGTCAGCACGCCAAACGAGCAGGCCATGGCGAACTTGGCCCAGCCGCGCATCAGCGGGAAGAAACCGCGCAGGCGCTTGTCGGCATAGGTCAACTCGTTGTTCAGCACGAAGTTGAACGTCATGGCCGAAAGCGCGGCCACCGTGTTGCCGAAGTTGAAGCGCGCATCGGTCGTCCAGGCGCTGACCACGAAGCGCTCCTCGAGCACAAGGTGCAGCATCACCCACAGCACGCCCAGCTGCACCAGCACGCCCAGCGCCCCCACCGTGCCAAACAGGGCAAAACGGGTGGGGATGATGCGGCCCAGCCACTTGTCGTAAAGGCCAACGAGGAATTCAAACACGACGGTGCGATCCAGTTTGCTCTCGCCCTCGGCACGCGCGGCGAAGTTGAGGGGAAATTCCTTGACCCGCAACGGCTGGTCGACCGTGGCGAGAATGTCGAGAAGAATCTTGAAACCCACGCCCGAAAGGCGATGCGCGTCAGCCCGCAGCGTTTCGGCGCGCAGCATGAAATAGCCGCTCATCGGGTCGGTCAGGTCAACGCCGGTCACCTTGCGGGCCAGCGCATTGGCAAAGCCGCTGGCCTTCACGCGGTCGGGGCGGCCCCATTCCTCGGTGCTGGCCCCTTCGGCAAAGCGGCTGGCATAGGCCAGGTCGTACTTGCCGCTTTCGATCGCGGCCAGCATGCCGGGCAGCAGGTTGGGGTCGTGCTGGTGGTCGGCGTCCATGACCGCCACGATGGGCGCGGCGGTCGAACACATGCCCTCGATCGCGGCGCTGGCCAGGCCGCGCCGGCCGATACGCTGGATGCAGCGCACGCGCGGGTCCTCGAGGTTGATCGCGCGGGCCTCGTCCGAGGTGCCGTCGCGGCTGTTGTCATCGACGATGATCGCCTCCCAGGCGATCCCCTCGAGCGCGCGGGCCAGCCGGTCGACCAACGGGCGCAGGTTCTTGCGCTCGTTGAGGGTGGGCAGAACGATGGCGAGTTGCAAGCTTTGCGTCATTGATCCCAGACTTGTCCTGCGGCCTGTCGGCGCGTCCCCGTACTCGCCACGCGCGACCGATCCTGTGCCTTATAGACGGAAATTCGCAAGGAGCCACACTTGCGAAACAGGGCCGGTTCGCACCCCGGCCCCGTTGGCGGGGGCAAGAGCCAAGGCCGGCCCGCCCCCTTTTCGCGATTACAGACGGGCCAGCACCGCGTCACCAATTTCGGCCGTGCCGGCGCTGCCGCCCAGATCGCCGCCCTTGATGCCATCGGCCAGCGCCTTGGCAACGGCGGCCTCGATGCGGGCCGCTTCGGCCTCAAGCCCCAGCGAGTGGCGCAGCAGCAGCGCGACCGAGAGGATGGTGGCCATCGGGTTGGCCTTGTTCTGGCCGGCAATGTCGGGCGCGCTGCCGTGGATCGGCTCGTACAGGCCCACGGTGCCGTACTGCGTCTGGCGCGTGCCCAGCGAGGCAGAGGCCAGCAGGCCGATCGAACCCACGCACATGCTGGCCTGATCCGAGAGGATGTCGCCGAACAGGTTGCCGGTAACAACCACGTCGAACTGACCCGGCGCCTTCACCAGCTGCATCGCGGCATTGTCGACATACATGTGGGAGAGCTCGACGTCGGGGTATTCCTTCGACACCTCGATCACCACGTCGCGCCACAGCTGGCTGGTTTCCAGCACATTGGCCTTGTCGACGCTGCACAGCTTGTTGTCGCGGCCCTGCGCCGCCTTGAAGGCGACATGGGCGATGCGGCGCACCTCGTCCTCGGCATAGCTCATCAGGTCCCAGCCCTGACGGCGGCCGTCGGGCAGGGTCTTGATGCCTTTCTCGCCAAAATAGACATCGCCCACCAGCTCGCGCACGATCAGCAGGTCGATCTGACTGGCCACTTCGGGGCGCAGGGCGCTGGCCCATTCCATGCCGGCAAACAGCTTGGCCGGGCGCAGG
>DATMUT010000141.1:0-3107 GCA_035563755.1 Novosphingobium sp. | reverse complement strand
CGGGCGCCAAAGCGCTGGCCCACGCGCACCGTGGTGGCCATACCAAAGCCGAACACCGTGGCAAACATCAGGAACATGACGATATTGGCGTTGGCCGTGGCGGCCAGCGCGCTTTCGCCCAGCAGGCGGCCAACCCAGATGGAATTGACCGTGCCGTTCAGCGTTTGCAGCATGTTCGAGATCAGCGTGGGGATCGAGAACAGCATCAGCGTTTTCAGGATCGGCCCCTGCGTCAGGTCGCCGGCCATGCGTGCCGCGTGGGCATGGGGCCGCGTTTCGGGGTCGCCCCCTTCGATCTGGCCCGAAGCGGCGCTGGGGGATGATGCGTTCATGTGCCTCTCGTGTCGCCCGACAGGTGAATGTGCAAACGGTCGGTAAAGCCAAATCCGAGTGACGAACACATCTCGGCCAGCCAGACAGATCTTTCGCGCAACGTCTTGCTGTCGCGTCCTTCGGGCATCAGGTATAGGCGCGCGGGCGCAATGTCATGCACTTTGACGAGGGCGCGCACCTGCTCTACATCTTCCGGCGCTGCGACCACGAATTTGAAGAAGGCGCGCGGATCGGCCGCCCATGCATCGAGCCGGGCGGGCACCAGCGCCAGATCGGCCGGATTGCCGCTGTGGGCCAGCTTGGGGCTGACGTTGAACTGGTCGATCATCGGGTCGAACGCGGGGTGCGGCTCGACCGTGCCGTTGGTCTCGACCTCGACATGCCAGCGGGTTGGGGCCTCGGCCTGCAACAGCGCAACCATACGGGCCAGCGCCGCGCCCTGCAGCAATGGCTCGCCCCCGGTGATGACCAGGCGCGGCGCTGCCATATGCGCGCCCATGGCGGCAATGGCGGCGGCTACCTCGGCCTCCTCCATCTTGAGCTGATTGTCGGCGCGGGCAAAGGCGAGGCCGTCCTTGTGCGGGCGATTGTCGCCCTCGAACCGCCAGGTATAGGCGGTGTCGCACCAGTGGCAGGCCAGATTGCAGCGCGACAGCCGCACGAAAACCGAGGGGCGCCCGATGGACGCCCCTTCACCTTGCAACGCGGCAAAGATCTCCGGCTTTCCCGGCGTGATGGTGGCCAGGCTCAGCGCCATGCCATTACCCCAGACGCGCCAGGGCGGCCGACAGGCGCTGCGCCTCGCCCTCGTGGTGGGCGTGGTCGGCGCGGGCCTTCTCGATCGCCTCGGGCTTGGCCTTCTCGACAAAGGCCGGGTTCGACAGGCGCTTGCCCAGCGCGTCGCGCTCCTTCTCCGAGGCGGCAAGGGCCTTGGCCAGACGCGCCTTCTCGGCGGCCACGTCGATCAGCCCCTCGAGCGGCACGATGAGGTTGGCATCGCCCGCACCCACCTGCATGGCAGCGCCGGCCGGGGCCGGAGCAAAGTGGATGGCATCGAGCCGCGCCATACGGTCGATCGCCACCGGGTTGCGCGCGATGATGCCGCGCGTCGCCTCGCCCGGCTCTGGCAGATAGGCGGTGAGGCGCGAACCCGGCGCAAGGCCCAGCTCGACCTTGGCACCGCGCAGGTTGCCGATGAGCGCGATCAGCCATTCGACCTCGCGCTTGGCCTCGGCATCGACCTGTGCTGCAGGGGCGGGCCAGCGCGCGACGATCAGTTCGCCCGCGCGCGGGGCCGCAGGATCGGCCAGCGCGTGCCACAGTTCCTCGGTCACGAAAGGCATGAAGGGGTGGAGCATGACCAGGATCTGGTCGAGCACCCAGCCGGCCACGGCCTTGGTCTCGGCATCGAAAGAGCCCTTGATCAGCTCGATGTACCAGTCGCAGAAACTGTTCCACACGAACTGGTAAATGGCGCTGGCGGCCGCATCGAAGCGCAGCTCGGCCATCGCCCTGTCGAGCGCTGCGACGGTTTCGACCACCTCGCCGATGATCCATTTGTTGACCGCGCTGGTGGCTGCCGGCGCCTCGAGCGTGGCGCTGCCCACGATGCCGTTCGACTGGCAGAAGCGGGCCGCATTCCACAGCTTGGTGGCAAAGTTGCGATAACCCTCGACGCGCTTTTCATCCATCTTCACGTCGCGGCCCTGCGATTCCATGGCCGCCATGAAGAAGCGCAGAGCATCCGCGCCATACTGGTCGATCAGGCCCAGCGGATCGACCACATTGCCCTTCGACTTCGACATTTTCTGGCCATCGGCCGCGCGCACCAGACCGTGCAGATACAGCTTTTTCCAGGGCACTTCCTTCATGAAGTGCATGCCCTGCATCGCCATGCGCGCATCCCAGAAGAACAGGATGTCGAAGCCCGACACCAGCAGGTCGTTGGGGTAGTGCTTGGCCAGCAGCGGGGCGTTTTCATCGGGCCAGCCCAGCGTGGCAAAGGGCCACAGCGCCGAGGAGAACCAGGTGTCGAGCACGTCGGAATCGCGCGTGAGCGCCTTGTTGCCGGCAAGCGCCTGCGCCTCATCCTCGGTCTCGGCCACGAACACGCTGCCATCCTCGGCATACCAGGCCGGAATGCGATGGCCCCACCACAGCTGGCGCGACACGCACCACGGCTGGATGTTCTCCATCCAGTTGAAGAAGGTCTTTTCCCAGCTCTTGGGCACGATTTCGATGGCGCCGCTGCGCACCGCCTCGATCGGCTTTTGCGCCAGCACGCCGGCATTCACATACCACTGGTCGGTCAGCCACGGCTCGATCACCACGCCGCCGCGGTCGCCATAAGGGGTCTGGATGGTGCGCGGCTCGGCGTCGTGCAGAACCTCGTTGCCTTCCTTGTCCTTGGTGATGTGCGGGATCAGGAAGCCCAGCGCCTTCATTTCCGCCACGACCATCTTGCGCGCCTCGAACCGCTCGACGCCAAGGTACTGCTCGGGCACGAGGCCATCGGCGGTCTGCACCACATTGGCATCGGCGTCGAACATGTTGAGCATGTCGGCCGGGGCGATCCCGGCGCGCTTGCCCACCTCGAAGTCGTTGAAGTCGTGGGCCGGCGTGATCTTCACCGCGCCCGTTCCCTTCTCCGGGTCGGCGTATTCGTCGGCGACGATCGGGATGCGCCGGCCGACGAGCGGCAGGTTCGCGTGACGGCCGATCAGAGCTTTCAGCTTCTCGTTCTCGGGGTGCACGGCGACTCCGGTGTCGCCGAG
>DATMUT010000140.1:0-4203 GCA_035563755.1 Novosphingobium sp. | reverse complement strand
CCCTGACCGGCGCGAGAACGCCGCGCGCGCAAGGCCGGCCGTCTGGCACAGCCCTTGCGATCTTCCCCCTGGGAAGCCCCGGAGCGGCGCAAGCCGCTCCGTTCGCCGGTGCCGCCGGCGCTGTTGCTCAGGGTGCTGGTGAGCTATCGGGTGGCGCTTTATCGGCCAGAGCGTATTTGATGGCCTTCAGGTCATCAAATTCCTCATTGGATCAGAATGATCCCCCGGTTTCTCCGGCCCTGCCGGATTCGCGCTCCTGCGCCTCAAGCTGGTCCAGGCCTGCCGCGAGTTGGGCAAAGGTTTCGCCCAGCAGCTTGTCGCCGTGCCACAGGTCGCGGTGCGCCTGGCTGACCGAGATCTTGCTGATCATGTCGGCCAGCTCATTGCGCGCGTCCTCGCGCCGCCAGCGCTCGCAGTCGGGGGTAGGGTTGTCTCCCAGCAGACGGCGCACGTGGTCCTGCAGCTCGGCCGGCACGGTCAGGATATAGGCGTTGCGGATCTGCTCGACCTGCGGGCCGGCTTCGCCCTTGTTCTCGGTCGGGCGGCTGCGGCGGATCCATTTGAGAAATCCAAAGTTGCGCAGCCGGCCGAGCGCGTCATGCACCGCCGAATAGCTGCGACCGATCCGCTCGGCGATCGTGGCGATCGTGACGATCGCGGGCTCGAGCCGGCCGGTACGGTAATCGACCAGATCGTAAAGTGCCTCTAGCACCTCGATAGCAATCTAGCCCAACGAGATCCGCTGCGCTCGCCCGGGTGCTTGACCTTGCGCGCCTTGCGCGTGCGGGTTTCCAGTGCCTTGGCGGCCTTGAGCATCATCCCGGCCAGGCGCTTGGCGCCGCGCAGCGTTCCGCGCGCCTTGCCGAATCCGATCGGACGCCAGAGCCGCCCCTCGAGCTGCCCCTCGGTATAGCTGTTGCGCCAGACCGGCTGACCAGTATGCCGCCCGACAGCCTTGGGCGCTGTGGACGAGAGCAGGCCAGCGGTGATGCTGGCTGCCAAATTACCGATTGCCTGGGCCGTCATGCGCGGCCCCTTGCGATCAGGAGGGAATGACGCGTGCGGCTGGCGGCAGCCCTGTGGCCAGGATGTCGGCCCATTCCCGCGCAATCTCGCGACGGCGAGGCATGTACAGATATCGGTTGTAGATCGGCTCGACCCCGCCGGCGATGTGCGCCAGCATCAAATCGACGATTTCGCGGCCGGAAGGCCGGTTTGCTTCGGCCGCTACCCTGTTCATGTTGGTCGAGAATGTAGCCCGCCAACCAGGGGGCACGTGGCGCCCGGCATAGCCATTCTCGCGATACAGTTTGGACAGGGTGTTGTCCGAGATTGGTGCGTCTTTGCGCACGCCCGGAAACAGCCAGCGCTTGCTTTCGCTGGCCCGCATTGCGGCGCGCACGATATCCACTGCCTGCGGAGCCAGTGGTATCACGAACTCGTATGCCGAATCCCGCTTGCGCTGCCGTGTGAGCTTCATCTTCTCGGCCGAGATGCGCCAGATGGGCAAGGGACCATCCAGTTGCTCGAGCTCGTGCCTTTCGGCCATCCGCACAATGCCGGGCCGGGCCGCCGTCAGCGCCAGCAGCGCCGAGGCCAGGCGCGTTGCCCAATGCGCGTCCTCGGCGGCATAGATCTTCACAAGCAGCTCGCGCGCGCTGGTTGCGTCGATCAGCGCCGGCCGCTTGCCGCTGTCCATGGGGAGCAGCGCCTTGCGCACCACCATGGACGGATCGTCCGTGGCCAGCGCATTGCCGATAGCCCAGCTGAACACGTCCGAAATGTGGCCGCGCACTCGCCGCGCCATCTCCTGCGCGCCGCGTGCCTCGATCTTTCGCAGGACAGCCAGCACCATGGGCGAGGTGACTTTTTGATCGGCAGCGGGCCAATCACCGGAAACACGTTCTCTTCCAAACGGCTGAGCAGCTGGTTGCCGTAGCGCGTGGATAGCGTCTTGGCGCGTTCCTTGTGCCAAGTCCGCGCGATGAGCTCGAGCGTATCCAGGGCCTCGGTTGCCGCCACGACCTTGCGCAGCTTCTTCGCGATCGACGGATCCATTCCGTCGCGCAGTAAACCACGCGCCTTGTCCCGCTCGGCGCGTGCCTCCTGCAGGGTGATGTCGGGATAGCTCCCGATGACCAGCTTCTTCTCCTTTGGCCCATAGCGATATTTGAATCGCCAGACCTCGTAGCCGGTCGGCTTTACGGCGAGGTAGAGACCCAGCGCATCGGGGAGCTTGCGCTCCTTCCCATCGGGGCAGGGTTTGGCCTTTCTGCAGGCCGCGTCGGTCAGCATGAAGGGCCCCAGACGAGGCCCCGACGCAGGCCCCCAAAGTGGGGGCTCTTGGATGAAATGATATGCGACTGCATGGGGATACCGTTGCCGGCAAATGCGCGGAAAATCTAGGCTTCGCGCTCTCATGCGATGGCATGAGAAAAGATGTTGGCTCCCTGAGTAGGATTCGAACCTACGGCCGCTCGATTAACAGTCGAGAGCTCTACCGCTGAGCTATCAGGGAGCAACCCGTTGGCTCGTCACCGCCGGGCAGGAGCGCGCTAATAACAGGGCTCGCGGCTTTGGCAACCCCCGTGGCGCGATCGCCTGAATTTTTTTCTCAAATAACTGATATAATAAGATAAAAATTTAACCCCGAGCAAGCCGGCACGCTGCCCGTGCGAATCCCTCAAGCCAAAACGCGCGCCGGCAGGGGCCGACGCGCGCTTGGGAACCGCTTGAAATGGCCTGTGAATCGAGGCCAGCGCCAGTTTCAGACCTGGAACTGCTCGGCAAAGATACGCTCGTCCAGGCTGCTGTGCCGGTCGAACATCAGCGTGAGGCGATGTTCGCGCGCGGCAACAATGCGCACCTCGGCAATATCGCGCACTTCCTTCTGGTCGGCCACGGCCGCCACGGGGCGCTTGTCGGGGTCGAGCACGCGAAACACCACCTCGGATGTTTCGGGAATGATCGCACCCTTCCACCGGCGCGGGCGGAACGGGCTGATGGGGGTCAGCGCCAGCATGGCCGACCCCATCGGCAGGATGGGGCCGTTGGCCGACAGGTTATAGGCCGTCGACCCGGCAGGGGTGGCCAGCAGGATGCCATCGCAGGCCAGTTGGGCCATGCGCACCTTGCCGTTCACGGCAATCTCGATGGCGGCCGTCTGGCGCGTTTCGCGCAGCAGCGAGACCTCGTTGATGGCGTAGGCGCGCGACACATCGCCCGAACAGGTCGTGGCGGTCATTTCCAGCGGCGACACCGCGATCCTGGTCGCGCGCGCCACGCGCTGGCCGATCGGCTTTGTCGAGCGGGCCTTGTTCATCATGAAGCCGATGGTGCCGTGGTTCAGACCATAGGCCGGGATCACCCGGTCCTGGTCCAGCATCTTGTGCAGCACATGCAGCATGAAGCCATCGCCCCCCAGCACCACGGCCACATCGGCCTGGTCTAGCGGCACCCAGGCGTGGTCGCCGGCAATGGCGGCGGCGGCGGCTTCGGCTTGCGGCGTGTCCGAGACGATCAGCGCCAGGCGTAGGTCCTTGCTCATATCCTCGGGCGGCCCATATCCTCTTGGCGGCCCATGCGCTCGTGCGGGGCCAGCCAGCGCTGCATAGGCCGCCCGAGCCTTGGAGGGCAAGCGGAACAAGGCGCTATCGTGGCAACATACGAAGGCACGTGGCCCGTCAAATCGCCGTGAAGGGAAGGTTTTTGCAAGCACTTGGAGATATGACGAGCCGGTAATGAGCATGCCTTCGACCGATCAGCCCAGCCCTGCGCCCCCGTTCCCGCCCGAGCGCGATCCGCTGACGGGGTTGCCCGGCATGGCGGCCGCCCGCCGCCGTCTGGCGCGGTGGGAGGGCGAGCGCGACACTGGCGAGGGCGGGCATGTTCACGCCTTGCTGCTGGGCCTGCGCCGGTTCGAGGCGGTCAATCTGGCCTATGGCGAAGAGACGGGCGACGAGGCGCTGATTGCCATTGCCCGGCGCGTGGCGGCCCATGCCAGCGCGGTGCTCGATGGGCCGTGCCTGACGGCGCGCGGGCCGGGCGGCACCTTTCTGGTCATTGCCGAGGAGGCATGCAGCCGCGAGCGCTGGCAGATGTTTGCCGAACAGCTGGCCGATCTGGTTGCCCGGCCCATCGCGCGGCGGGGCGGGGCGCTGCGCCTGTCGCCGCGGGTGGCCTTGCTGCGCGTTCTGGCCGGCG
>DATMUT010000139.1:0-10127 GCA_035563755.1 Novosphingobium sp. | reverse complement strand
CCCCGGCCAGCAACCCCGCGCCCAGCACAATCGACCGCCCCCTGGCAAATCGTCCGTATGACAAATCCATGCCCCCGATCCTCTCCTGTCTACCTTTACGGCAACTTATATGTGACCGATACCACACGAGCACAACTTGTCAACCGCAGCCTCAAGATCATCCATCCATGCTGGCATTTTAGCGATTTTATGTCTGTTTAATGCTGATTTATGAGATCAGCATGGTTCGCAAACTGCACTGCACCCTCGGTTCAGGCGAACACTCATGGTAGCGAAAACATGGCTACCCAACAAAGCCCTGCAACGTCACGACCCAACGCCGACCAGCCGGCCAGGCCCCGGCACTCGCGCCCACCAGGCCGCTGCACCAGCCAGGGCATAAACCCACCTTGACCATCATCGCCCTGCGCCATAAATGCTGTTGAGAATCATTATCGTTAAAACAAAAAGGGGCAACATGAATTCCTTCCTCCCGCCGGCCCACCGGCGATCGCACCGTCATGCCTGCCGCATGGCCGCCAGCGCGGCCATTGCCACCTCGGCCCTCGCGGCGCTGGGCCTTGCCTCCCCCGCCATCGCGCAGGACGGCGACCCGCTGGTCACGCTCAACCCCATGAACGCCATTACCGTTACCGCCACGCGCCGCCCCACCCCCATTGCCGAAGTGCCCGCCACCGTCTCGGTCATCACCGACCGCCAGATTGCCGACCAGATGGCCGCCGACATCAAGGACCTCGTCCGTTTCGAGCCGGGCGTGAGCGTGCACCGCGCGCCCGCCCGCTTTGGCGCGGCCAGCGGCACTACCGGGCGCGATGGCAATGCCGGCTTCAACATCCGCGGGCTCGAGGGCAACCGCGTGCTGGTGCAGGTTGATGGCGTACGCGTGCCCGATGGCTTTGAATTTGGCGCGCAATCGGCAGGGCGCGGCGATTATGTCGACATTGGCCTGGTCAAGTCGGTCGAGATCCTGCGCGGGCCAGCCTCGGCGCTCTATGGCAGCGACGGTCTGGCGGGCGCTGTCAGCTTCATCACCAGCGACCCCGAGGATTTCCTGAAAAACGGCAAGAAGCTGGCCGGCATGGCCCGCGTTGCCTATGACTCGGCCGACGACAAGTTTAGCGAAACCGCTCTTCTGGCCGGGCAAAGCGGCAATTGGTCGGGCCTTGTGGCCTATACCCGCCGCGACGGGCACGAGCAGAAGACGATGGGCAGCAATTATGCCGCCAACACCACCCGCACCGCCGCCAATCCGCAGGACACGCAGTCCAACGCCGTGCTGGCCAAGCTGGTCTGGGTGCCGGCCATGGGCCATCGCCTGCGCCTCACGCTCGACCATCTGGACGACCATGTGCAGACCAACGGGCTTTCGGGCATCGCCGTTACCCCCACCGCCTCGACCAGCGTGATCGGCCTTGTCGGGCGCGACACCATCGAGCGCAACCGCGTCAGCCTCGACTGGCGCTGGCAGGGCGCCGGCTTTATCGAGATGGCGCAGGTGACCGGCTGGTTCCAGAAGGCCGAAAACCGCCAGTATTCGGCCGAGGACCGCTATACCGCCGCCGACCGCACCCGGCTCAACACCTTCAACAACCGCGTCTGGGGGCTGAGCGCCGAAGTGCACAGCAGCACGCGCACCGGCCCCTTCACGCACCGCCTGACCTATGGCGGCGATGCCAGCTTCACCCGGCAGGATGGCGTGCGCGACGGCACCGTGCCCACCGCCCCCGAAACCTTCCCCACCCGCGCCTTTCCGCCCACCGATTTCACGCTGGCGGGCGCTTACGTGGGCGACGAGATCGCCGTGGGCAACGGGCTGCTCACACTCTATCCGGTGCTGCGCTTCGACCATTACCGCCTCAGCCCCAAGGCCGACGGGCTGACGTCCGAGTTCACCGCCGCGGCGCAAAGCGGATCGCGCGTCTCGCCCAAGGTGGGCGCGCGCATCAAGCTGGGCGCGCTGGGCCTGTTTGCCAATTACGCGCAAGGCTTCAAGGCGCCCTCGCCCACACAGGTCAACCAGTTCTTCCAGAACCTGACCTATGGCTACACCTCAGTGCCCAACCCCAACCTGCGCCCAGAAACCAGCGAAACCTTCGAGGGCGGCATTCGCCTCAACCAGGGCGGCATCAGCGCGGGCGTTACCGGCTTTACCGGCCGCTACCACGATTTCATCAGCCAGCAGGTGGTGAGCGGCGCCTTCACCCCGTCGAACCCGGCGGTGTACCAGTTCATCAACCTCAACCGCGTGCGCATTTCGGGGCTGGAAGGGCAGATGGCCCTGCGCAGCGCCAATGGCCTGTCGGCCCGCGTGGCGCTCAGCTATGCCAAGGGCACGGTCATTGGCACCGATGGTGCGCGCACGCCGCTCTCCACCATCGATCCGCTCAAACTGGTGTTCGGCATCGGTTATGATGCCTCGCGCGGGCGCTATGGCGGGCAGCTTATCGCCACGCATTCGGCGCAAAAGGAACTGTCGGCCACCAATCCGGCCGATTGCAGCAGCCAGACCTGTTTCCGCCCCGGCGCCTTCACCATTCTCGACGCCACCGCCTATGCCCGCATCGGCCGGGCGCTGACGCTGCGGGTGGGCGTGTTCAACCTGCTGGGCACCAAATACGCCTGGTGGAGCGATGTGCGCGGCCTGGCCGCCAGCTCGACCGTGACCGATGCCTATACCCAGCCGGGCCGCAATGCCTCGGCCTCGCTTACCGCCCGTTTCTGATAGGAGATCATCTGATGCTTCGCACCCTGTTCAAGGCCGCATTGCTGGCCACCGGCACGCTGCTTTCCAGCCCGCTGCTGGCCGATGCGCCGACCGTAGCGGCAGCGGCCCGGCCCGACGCGTTCGCGGCCGACCGCGCCGCCATTCTGGCCATGGCCGGCAATTACAAGGTCACCTTCGACCTGCGCGAAACCACCTCCTGGCGCGCCGATTACACGCCCCTGCCCTCGAAACTGTCGGGCGGGCACGAGGCGGTGCGGGTGATCGAGGACAGCGGCAGGCGCATCGTGCTGCAACACCTGCTGGTGGTGAAGGATGAGGCGGGCAAGACCATCGTGGTCAAGCACTGGCGGCAGGACTGGACCTATGAGCCCGAAAGCGTGCTGAGCTATGCCGGCAAGGGGCAATGGAAGCTGGAGCCGGTGCCGGCTGCCCTGCGCGCGGGCCGCTGGTCGCAAACGGTGTGGCAGACCGACGATTCGCCCCGCTATGGCGGCTGGGGCCAGTGGAGCGACGAGGGCGGCGTGCGCCGCTGGCGGTCCAGCTGGACATGGCGCCCGCTGGCCCGGCGCGATGCGGTGCGCCACCCGCCCTATGACCGCTATCTGGCGATCAACCGCCATTCGCCCACGCCCGCCGGCTGGATCCACTGGCAGGACAACATCAAGATGGGGCCGGAACCGGGCAGCAATGGCGCGGGCAAGCTGGTCGCCTTCGTGCAGGAGTCGGGGCTGAACACCTATGTGCGCGACGGCGCTTTCGACACGGGCGCGGCCGACGCCTATTGGCGCGCCACCAGCGCCTATTGGGCCGGCATCCGCAAGGCGTGGGACGCAGCCATCGCGGCCAATGGCGGCCTGCATGTGGCCGAAGTGGCCGAAACCGGATCGGCTGGCGCTGAAAAGCTGATGGGCCTGGCCGATGAGGTGCAAGCCGGCCGCCTGCGCACCGACGAGGCCATCGACAAGGGCCGCGCCATCATCGCGCAGGTTTCGGGCTGAGGTTTACGGCGGCGGCCTGCCCGCCGGGCCGCCGCCTTACGGCACCAGCGACTGGCGCGCGGCCTGCCGCACCGCCTCGGTCAGGTGGCGCAGCGAGGGCGTGTGCAACCGCGTGACCGCCCAGTGCAGCGCCACATCGATGCGGTGGCAAGGCGCCAGCTCGACCAGCCGCCCGCTGGCCAGATGCGGCTCGACCAGCGAAAGCGGGTGCATGCTCCACCCCAGCCCGGCAAGCGCAAGATCAAGGAAGGCGGGCGTCGATGGCACCCAGTGGACGGGCCCGGCAGGCTCCGCCCCATGCGCCTCGATGGCCCAGCGGGCCTGCAGCCGGTCACGCCGGTCAAAGCGCAGATAGGGCGCGCAGGCCAGGGTTTGCACGCTCACCCCTCGGGTGAAATGCTGCGCGACAAAGGCGGGGCTGGCGCAGGCGGCATAGCGCATCGCCCCCAGCGCTGTCACCTTGCAGCCCTGCACCGGCCTGACGTCAGCCGTCACCGCCGCCAACACCTCGCCCGAGCGCAGGCTTTGCGCGGTATGCGCCTCATCGTCGAGCTTGAGGTCGAGCATCAGCCCGGTCTGCCCGGCAAAAGCGGCGATGGCCTGCGGGAACCACGTGGCCAGGCTGTCGGCGTTGACGGCAATGCGCAGCGTGAGCGGCGCCGGCTGCGCCACGCCGCCGCCCAGCGCCCCGGCCATGTCATGCTCCAGCAGGCGCACCCGGTCGAGGTGAGCGCACAAGGTGCCCGCCAGCTCGGTCGGGCGGCAGGGCACCCCGCGCAGGATCAGGATCGCGCCCAGCCGCTCCTCCAGCCCGCGCACTCTTTGCGACACGGCCGAAGGGGTCATGCCCAGCACGCTGGCCGCCCGTTCAAAACTGCCCTCGGCAACGACCGCGGCCACAGCCGCCAGCGATGGATAGTCCAGCATGGTGAAGCAATGCTTCATCAGGATAAGGAAAACAAGCTTTCCTAATGCAGCGCCGCGCGGCATCTCGCGCGGCATGACACATCTGCTCTCCCCCTTCCTGTCCGGCTTCCTGCTGTCTGGCGCGCTGATCATGGCCATTGGCGCGCAAAACCTGTTCGTGCTGCGCCAGGGCCTGCGCCGCGAGCATGTCGGCGCAATCGTGCTGCTGTGCGGCTCGGCCGATGCGCTGCTGATTGGCGCTGGCGTGGCGGGGGTTGGCGCGTTTCTGTCGGCCATTCCCCGGCTTGCCAGCGTGCTGGCGCTGGGCGGAGCGGCGTTTCTGGCATGGTATGGCGTGAGTGCGCTGCGCCGCATGGCCGCCCCTTCGGCCATGGTGGTGGGGCAAGGCGGCGGCGTGACGCTGGCCCGGGCGCTGGGAACGACGGCGGCCTTCACCTTCCTCAACCCGCATGTCTATCTCGACACGGTGCTGCTGATGGGCACGGCCGGCGCGGCGCAGGCCGCCGCACTGCGACCGGTGTTCGTGACGGGGGCAGCCACGGCCAGCTTCCTGTGGTTTACCGCGCTGGGCTATGGCGCGCGCCTGCTCGAGCCGGCCTTTGCCCGGCCCGCCGCCTGGCGCGTGCTCGACGCCATCGTGGGCGCGGTGATGCTGACGCTCTCGGCCTCGCTGGTGGTGCGCGCGCTGCCGCTGGCCGGCTAAGGCAGCCCGCCCTCGTCGGTCAGATCGCCCCCCTCCACCAGATCTCCCAGGGCCGCGCGCAAGGGGCCAAGCCAGGGCGCGTAAGCCTGCCAGTTCTGCGTACCCTCGCGGAAAATCGGCGAGCGCACCTGCTCGGAGGAAGGGGTGCGCACCGGCCGCCGGGTCGTGTGGAATTGCAGGCAGGCGTCCTCGAACGGCAGATCGAGCGCGGCCAGCAATGCCCTGATCTGCCCCTCGCTGTCCTCGACCAGGCATTCGTAGCGCAGGCGGTGCACAGCGCCCGGCAGCACCGCGTCGAAATGCGCCATCAGCCGCACATAATCGCGGTAGTAATGGCCCAGATCGGCCAGATCATAGGCGAAATGCTGCCCCCGCGCGAAATGCTGGCGGAAATTGGCGACGCCAGCCGACAGCGGATGGCGCCGCACATCGACAATGCGCGCGCCCGGCAGGATGGCCTTGATAAAGCCCACATAGAGCCAGTTGTTAGGCAGCTTGTCGATGAACAGCGGCCGGTCGGTGCGGCGCTGGGGCGCAACGCGGCGCAGATAGGCCGCGCCCAGATCGCGCAATTCCGCCGGCGAAAGGGCGGCAAGGCGGGCATGGGCGCTTTCCTCGCCCTGCCCCAGCGCGTGCCACAGTTCGGGAATGTCGGGCAGTTCGGCAATGCCCTCGACCTGGCTGTGGCTGGCCAGTATCTGTTCGACCAGCGTTGAACCGGCGCGCGGCAGGCCCAGGATGAAGATCGGGCCGAGCTCGGCCATCCCACCGTCGTGCCGCGCGAAAAACCCCGCATCGAAGGTGGCGATCATGCGATCGACCCGGCGCGTGGTGTCGGCCGCATCATAGTGGATCAGCGCGCGCCGGTGGGCGTTAGCGGCACTGTAGGCGGCAAAGGCGCGCGCCCGATCGCCGGCATCCTCCCACGCCTTAGCGCGGGCGAATTCCAGGTGAAAACGGTCCTCGGGGCTGATGTCGGGGCCGGCCAGCGCCTGCTCCATCACCGCGCGGTCGCCCTCGCCCAGCGTCACGGTCTTGAGGTTGGCCAGCGACCACCACGCCTCGCCAAAGGCAGGGGCAATGGCCACCGCCCGGCGATAGGCCGCCACCGCATCGCCCTGCCGCCCCACGGTTTTCAGCACATGGCCATAGCTCATCCACACTCGCGCATGGCCCGGATGGCGCGCCAGCGTCTGCTCGTACAGCGCCAGCGCGCCATTGAACTCGCCAAGGCGGTTCAGCACAGCGGCGCGCAGGTTGGGATTGGCCTCCTCGCCTTCCGCATCCTCGCGCTCGACCGCCAGTTGGTCCAGCTGCGCCAGTGCCTCCTCGGCGCGGTTGGTGCGATAAAGCAGCGTTGCCAGATTGACCCGCGCCGCGCCGAAATCGGGCGCCAGTTCCAGCGCGCGGCGCAGCAGCGTCTCGGCATCGCGCGGGCGGCCCACGCGCGCGGCCAGTTCGGCCAGCATGCGGATGGCCGCCACGTCGAACGGATCGGCGCGCAGGTGGCCTTTCAACAGCGGCTCGGCCTCGTCCAGCCGGTTGCGGTGCAGCGCAAGGGCCGCGCGCAGCAACACCGGATCGCGCGTAGCAGCGCCAAGCTGGGCCGAAAGGTCGGTAGTGGGCATCAGCGCGTTATGCGGCGGCTGCACAGGCTTGGCAAACGGGAAAAAACCGGGCGTTTATATGGCTTTCATACAAAGCCTTGCTTTTCTTTTCGCACTTGCGCAATCTGGTGCAACAAGAATGACACAACAGGGTGGTTAAAATCATGCAGGGGCAATCTGCCTGGGCTTCGTCGCGCCGCGTTTCCGCAAAACCTTTGGGCGCGCTGCGCCTGACCGCCTTGTTGGGCAGCACCGTTCTGGCGTCGGGCACCGCCATGGCCCAGCAGGCGCCAGCGCCCGATGCCGGCACCGAAATCGTGGTGACCGCGCAAAAGCGCGAGGAAAGCCTGCAAAAGGTGCCGATCAGCATTCAGGCGCTCGACGCAAAGAAGCTGGAGGAACACCAGGTCGCCAGCTTCGACGACTATGCCAAGCTGTTGCCCAGCGTCAGCTTCCAGTCCTATGGGCCGGGCCAGTCGCAGATCTATTTCCGCGGCGTCACCTCGGGCAGCGACTATAACGGCAGCTTTGGCGGCTCGCAGCCCACCAGCGCGCTCTATCTCGACGAAATGCCGCTGACCACCATTGGCGGCGCGGTCGACCTGCACATCTACGACATGCAGCGCGTCGAGGCTCTGTCCGGCCCGCAGGGCACGCTGTTTGGCGCCAGTTCGCTGTCGGGCACGCTGCGGCTCATCACCAACAAGCCCACGCACAAGTTCGAGGCCGGCATCGACGTGACCGGCACCACCTTTGGCAAAGGCGCCAATTCGAGCGGGGGCACGATCGACGCCTTCGTCAACCTGCCGATCAACGACTTTCTGGCCCTGCGCGTCTCGGGCTTTTACGAGCGCGACGGCGGCTACATCAGCAATGTGGCGGGCACGCGCAACTACCCCGCGCTCGCCATCAACGGCAATGCCACGACCGTGCCGGTCAGCAATGCCAAATATGTGAAAAAGAACTATAACGACGTCGAGACATGGGGCGGCCGCGCAGCCCTTGGCATCGATCTGGACGAGAACTGGACCGCCACGCCCAGCGTCATCTACCAGAACCAGCGCGCGCATGGCACGTTCCTGTACGGGCCGCTCTCGGGCAACGACCCGCTCAGCCCCTCGGTGGGCGACCTCAAGGTGCAGGACTACACGCCCGAGCTGAACAAGGATGAGTGGGTGCAGGCAGCGCTCACCATTCACGGCAAGCTGGGCAATTGGGACGTGACCTATGCGGGCGGCTATTTCAGCCGCCATGTCGACACCACGGCCGACTATTCCGACTACACCGTGTCCTATTATGAATCGACCGGCCCCGCCTACACCAGCTTCTATGGCGCCAATGGCCAGAACCTGGACCCCAGCCAGATCTATCACGTCCACCACACCTATACGAAGCAAAGCCACGAATTGCGCGTATCCTCGCCCACCGACGAGCGTTTCCGCGTGACCGCCGGCCTGTTCATGCAGCGCCAGAGCGACAAGGTGGCGGCCGACTACATCATTCCGGGCCTGTCGGGCGGGCAGGACTCGCCGGCGGTGCCGCGCTGCGGAGACGACATCTTCTGCTCGCGCATCACCCGCATCGACCGAGACTATGCCGCCTTTGCCGATTTTGCCTATGACATCCTGCCCAACCTGACGCTCGACGCGGGCGTTCGCGGCTTCATGACGAACAACACCGCATCGGGCTTTTCGGGCACGGCCAGCAAGGTGGGCACCGACACCTGCCCTGTTACCAGCGACATGAACCTGCCCTGCCTGATGTATAACAAGAAGGCGGTGGAAAGCGGCGAAACCCACCGCGTGACGCTGAACTGGAAGGTCGACAAAGACCGGCTGGTCTATTTCACCTATTCGACCGGCTATCGCCCCGGCGGCATCAACCGTCTGGCGCAGGTCGCGCCCTATGCGGCCGATACGCTCACCAACTACGAGCTGGGCGTGAAGACCGCGTGGCTGCATCACAAGCTCATCGTCAACCTCGCCCTGTTCGACGAGGAATGGGACAAGATGCAGATCGGGCTGACCACGCCCAATTCCAACGGTACGCTCAGCATCTATAATGTGGGCGCGGCGCGGGTGCGCGGCATCGAAGGCGATGTGACCCTGCGGCTGGGCCATCTGGTGCTGTCGGGTTCGGGCGCCTATACCGATGCCAAGACCAGCCAGGATTTCTGCAACATCGGTTCGGGCGGCAACCCCGATTGCTCGCAGGGCGTCTATATTCCGGCCGGCACGCGCCTGCCGGTGCAGCCCCGCTTCAAGGGCAACGCCACGGCGCGCTACAATTTCGATTTTGGCGCCTATCGCCCCTATGTGCAGGTTTCGGCCAGCCACCAGTCGGGCACCGACGCCTATTTCGTGCAGCCGGTGGCAGGCGCGCTGTGGCAGACGGCCGGCTTTACCACGGTCGATTTCGCGCTGGGGGCAAAGGTGGGGCCGTGGAGCTGGGAAGCCTTCGTGACCAACGCCTTTGACGAGCGCGGCCTGCTCAGCCTCAACACGGTGTGCATCCCCTCGACCTGCGCCCAATATGCCCGCGCCTATGCCACAAGGCCACAGCAGTTCGGCGTCAAGCTGGGCCACAAGTTCTGATGCAGGGCCGCCTGATGGCGCGGGTCACACCTGCGCCATCAGGCTGGCGTTGCCCCCGGCAGCGGCGGTATTGATCGAGATCGACTGCTCGGCCACCAGCCAGTCGAGGCGGTATTGGCCCTGCGCATCGCCCAGCTGCACCAGCGGCACCTGGCCTTCCATTTCGGCAATGGCGCGCAGGATAGCGGCCTGATCGGCCAGCCCCGGTTCGATCAGCACGGCAGCAAAATCGCCGGTTTCGGGCAAGCCCTCCAGCCATTCCACCCGCGATGCCAATGCTTGCGCCAGGTCACAAGGCGCCGCTCCCTGCCACAGCACCGCCACACGGTTGCCGGCCGACAGCGCCGCGCCCAATTGGGCGATCAGCCCGCTGCGGCTGTACGCCACTGCCAGCACCCGCCCGCGCGGTTGCAGGGCATAGAGGTTGCGCTCGCCCACCGGCCCGGCCAACTCGCCGTAGTGCCCCAGCACACATGCCCGCGCCGCCTGCCGCACCAGCACGGCTCCTGCCGCATCGCCCTGCCCCTCGAGCCAGCGGGCCAGCGCCTGAGCCGCAGCGTCGGGCGCGGCCTG
>DATMUT010000138.1:0-3784 GCA_035563755.1 Novosphingobium sp. | reverse complement strand
GAGGCTGGCGCTTCGCGTCTGGCGGCGCTGCGCGAGGGGCTGCGGCAGGTTGCGCCTGCTGCGCGGGTCGATGCGCAGTCCTCGTGGCTGGCGCCGGTGTTCGGGGCGATCGATGCGCTGCGCTGGCTGGCGCTGGCGCTGGTGGGGTTGCTGGCGGTGGCGCTGTCGGCGGCGGTGCTGCTCTCGGCCCGGTCGGCGCTGGGCGCGCACCGCGACACCATCGACATCGTTCATAATCTGGGCGGCACCGACGCGCAGATCGCCCGCATCTTCGAGCGCTCGATCGGTATTGACGCGGCGCTGGGCGGAGCGGCCGGGCTGGCTGTGGCGGGGGCGGTCACCTGGGTGGTGGGGCAGCGCTTTGCCGGCCTTGGCGCGGGCATGGTGGCCGGCGGCGCGCTGGTGTGGAGCGACTGGGCGGTGCTGGCGCTGATCCCGCTGGCAGCGGTGTTTTTGGCCATGGCCACGGCGCGCCTTTCGGTGCTGGCCGCCTTGCGCCGGATGCTGTGATGTTGCGGCGGGTTCTCTCTGTGCTGGTGCTGGGTGTGGTGCTGGGCTTTCTGGCCTTTGCCGTCACCTTGCCGCAGCCGGCGGGCGATGTGCGCGCCGATGCGGTGGTGGTGCTGACCGGCGGCGAGGGGCGCATTGCGCGCGGCCTGGATGTGCTGCGCCGGGGCTGGTCGCCGCGCATGCTGGTTTCGGGCGTGGATACCGAGGTGCGGCCTCGCGAGTTCGCGGCCGAATACAAGGTGGCGCCCGGCCTGCTGGCCTGCTGCATCACGCTGGGTTACGAATCGGTCGATACGCGCAGCAACGCGCTGGAAGTGGCGCAGTGGGTGCGCGCGCGCCATGTCGGTTCGATCCGGCTGGTGACGTCGGATTGGCATATGCGCCGCGCGGCATGGGAATTGCGCAAGGTGATGCCCGCTGGCGTCACGATCATCGAGGATGCGGTGCCAACGCGCCCGTCGCTCAGGATTTTGGTGGGGGAATATGTGAAACTGGTGGCGCGGCGGATCTATCGGATGTGGCGGGCGTGATGGCGGGCGAAGCGATGGCAAAGCGCCCGCCCACTATGGGCGAGCGCTTGCGCAGCCTGGCGTTTCACGCCGTGTTTGGCGGGGGCACGGTGCTATTGGCGCTGGCCATTCCGGTGCTGATGCTGATGGACCGGCAGGCGATCGTGTGCCTGTGCACGCGCTGGTCGAACCTGCAACGCTGGGCGGTCGAGCATCTGCTGGGCATCCGCGTGGTGATCGAGGGCGAGGTGCCGCAGGGGGCCTGCCTGGTGGCCATGAAGCACGAGAGTATGTTCGAGGCGGTCGACCTGCCCACGCTGCTGCCTTTCCCGGCGGTGTTTGCCAAGGTCGAGCTGTTGCGGCTGCCACTGTGGGGCAAGGCCGGTTTCCGCTATGGGCTGGTGCCGGTCGAGCGGGATCAGGGCGCCAAGGCCCTGCGCGCGATGGTGGCCGCCGCCCGCTCGCTGGCCGAGACGGGGCGGCCGCTGGTGATCTTTCCCGAAGGCACGCGGGTCTCGCATGGGCGGCAGCCGGCCATGCAATCGGGCTTTGCCGGGCTTTACAAGCTGATCGGCCTGCCGGTGGTGCCGGTGGCGGTCGACAGCGGGCCGCTGCTGCATGGCTTCTGGAAGCGGCGGGGCACGATTACCTATCGCTTTGGCGCGGCGATTGCCCCCGGCCTGCCGCGCGATGCGGTCGAGGCGCAGGTGCATGCCGCGATTAACGCGCTGAACGCCGGGGCGTAAGGGCAGCGCGCCGGGCGCCGCCCCGTTTCAGGCGTTTTCCGACCGGCCGAAATTGGGCCGGGCATCGTCCTGCCCCATCTCGATGATGCCGCGGCGGATGGCGCGGGTGCGGGTAAAGTGGTCGAACAATTGCTCGCCATCGCCCACGCGGATCGCGCGCTGCAGGGCGGTGAGGTCCTCGGTGAAGCGTTGCAGCATCTCGAGCACCGCCTCCTTGTTCGAGAGGAACACGTCGCGCCACATGGTCGGGTCGCTCGCGGCAATGCGGGTGAAGTCGCGGAAGCCGCCGGCCGAATATTTGATGACCTCGCTCTGCGTCACTTCTTCCAGATCGCTGGCGGTGCCAACAATCGTATAGGCAATAAGGTGGGGCAGGTGGCTGGTTACGGCCAGCACGCGGTCGTGGTGCGCCGGGTCCATGATCTCGACGCGGGCGCCAATGCCCTCCCACAGGGCGCGCAGGGCGGCGATTTGCGTGTCCTGCGCGGTTTCGGGCGGGGTCAGGATGCACCAGCGGCCCTTGAACAGGCTGGCAAAGCCCGCGTCCGGCCCGGAATTCTCGGTGCCGGCCACCGGGTGCGCGGCGATGATCGCATGCTCGGGCAACGCCTCGGCCAGCGCGCGGATCACCGCCTCCTTGCTCGACCCCACGTCCGAGATGAGCGCGCTGGGCAAGAGGCCGGGGGCGCAGTCGCGCGCGGCATCGCCCATGGCGCCCAGCGGCACGCAGAAGATCACCAGATCGGCGCCTGCCACGGCTTGCGCGGCGGTGTCGTGCACATGGCCCACCAGCCCGCGCTGGGCAGCGCGGTCGCGGGTGGCCGGGTCGCGGTCATAGCCGGTGGTGGCAATGCCGGGCAGGTATTCCTGCAGCGCAAGGCCGATCGACCCGCCCTGCAGCCCAAGACCGATGATGGCGACCTGGCGAAATGGCAGCTCGCTCATCGCGCGCCTTGCGCCATGTCGCGAATGGCAGCGGCGATCTCGTCCATTTGCGCGGCGCTGCCGATGGTGATGCGAAGCCCATGCGGCAGGCCCTGATTGGGCAGCCAGCGGGTGATGTAGCCGATCTCCATCAGCCCGTTATACACCGTCTCGGCGGCAAGCTGCCCCTCGAACAGGATCAGCACGAAGTTGGCCTGCGAGGGCAGGGGCCGCACGCCGTGGTTGCCCAGCGCTTCGAGCTGCTCGACAAAGCGGGCGCGGGTGTCGGCATTGTGCAGGCGGCTCGCCTCGACGAAGGCCTGATCGTCCACCGCCGCCAGCCCCATGGCCTGCGCCGTGTTCGACAGGTTGAACGGCCCGCGAATGCGGTTGAGCGCGTCGACCAGATGCGGCGCCCCCGTTGCCCAGCCGATCCGCTCGCCCGCAAGTCCATAGATCTTGGAAAAGGTGCGCGTGACCAGCACGTTATCTGCGGTTTCGGCCAGGGCCAGCGCGCCGTCATCATCCTGCGGGGCGACATATTCGCCATAGGCCTGGTCGATCACCAGCAGCACGTTGGCCGGCAGGGCCGCGTGCAGGCGGGCAATCTCGCCGGCGGGCAGGAAGCTGCCGGTCGGGTTGTTGGGGTTGGCCACGAACACCACGCGGGTCCGCTCGCTCACCAGCGCCAGCAGCGCGTCGACATCGGTGCCATAGTCGGCATCGGGCGCGACAATGGGCGTGGCGCCGCAGCGGCGCGCTGCAATGTCGTACACCGAAAAACCGTAGCGTACGTAGATGATCTCGTCGCCCGGCCCGGCATAGGCCTGCGCGGCAATATGCAGCAGCTCGTCCGAGCCGGTGCCCATGACGATGCGCTCGGCAGCAACCCCGTGCAGCTGGCCCAGCGCCGCGCGCAGGGCTTTGCTGTCGGGGTCGGGATAGAGCGCCGGGGCGGCCACATGGGCGCGCGCGGCAAGAGCGGCCGCGCTGGTGCCCAGCGGGTTCTCATTGGCCGAAAGCTTGGTCAGCGGGCGCCCGTCCGCGCCGGCAGACTTGCCGGGGACATAGGCGTGGATCTGTGCGATCCAGGGC
>DATMUT010000137.1:0-5302 GCA_035563755.1 Novosphingobium sp. | reverse complement strand
CGGGGCGGCGCTGGTCGAGTGCCGGCTGGAAACGGGCCGCACGCATCAGGTGCGCGTTCACATGGCGTCCATCGGCCATGCGTTATTAGGCGACCCTGTGTATGGTCGATTACAGAAATCGCTAAAACCGCGCCTGCAGGCGCTGGGTTTCAGCCGGCAGGCATTGCACGCCGCCGTGCTGGGGTTTATCCATCCGGTTACTGGCGAGACTCACCGGTTTGCCAGCGACCTGCCCGCCGACATGCGGGAACTTCTGGCCAGCCTGGGGGGTTTGCACACTCACCAGCCCGGCTTTTATCTGCCGGACCCGCCGTCCGGTGCGTGGCCGCCACCGAGGGGTGCCTCTTAAGGATCCGTCAAGGGCGTGCTGACACAAACGTGAGGACATGCAACCGATGAGCGCCAACTCCGCGACACCGACAGGTGAGAGCAACCTGCCCACGACCATCCCCGCCTCGCCGGTGGGTGAGGCCGGGCTGAACCGCTATCTGTCCGAGATCAAGAAATTCCCGGTGCTCACGGCCGAGCAGGAATACATGCTGGCCAAGCGCTTTGCCGAGCATCAGGACGCCGACGCCGCGCGCCAGCTCGTCACCAGCCACCTGCGCCTCGTGGCCAAGATCGCCATGGGCTATCGCGGCTATGGCCTGCCCGTGAGCGAGCTGATTTCCGAAGGGAACATCGGCCTGATGCAGGGCGTCAAGAAATTCGAGCCGGACCGGGGCTTCCGCCTGGCCACCTATGCGATGTGGTGGATCAAGGCCAGCATACAGGAATTCATCCTGCGCAGCTGGTCACTGGTCAAGATGGGCACGACGGCCGCGCAGAAGAAGCTGTTCTTCAACCTGCGCCGCATGAAGAAGAACATCGACGCCTTCGAGGATTCGGACCTGCACCCCGACGATGTGGCCGCCATCGCCACCACGCTGGGCGTGCCCGAGGCCGAGGTGGTGGCCATGAACCGCCGCATGATGATGGGCGGCGATGCCAGCCTCAACGTCTCGTTCAACGAGGAGGGCGAAGGCCAGTGGCAGGACCTGCTGGCCGATCAGGGTCCCTTGCAGGACGAGACCGTGGCCGAGGCCGAGGAGGCCAAATGGCGCCACGCCATGCTGACCGAAGCGATGGGTTCGCTCAACGACCGCGAGCGCGCGATCCTGATCGAGCGCCGCCTGACCGACGATCCCAAGACGCTCGAGGAACTCTCGCAAACCTATAGCGTGAGCCGCGAGCGCGTGCGCCAGATCGAGGTGCGCGCCTTCGAGAAGCTGCAAAAGGCGATGCAGAAGATCGCTGTTGATCGCAAGCTGATCCCGGCGCTGTAAAAGCGCCGCTCGGCCAGCCAGCGAAAAGGGCAGGAAAGGCGATGCCTCTCCTGCCCTTTCGTTTTGCGCCGAGCTGGCCCGCGACTTACCAGTCGTCGCTGCCGCCGCCGCTGCTGCCGCCATCGTCCCAATCGCCGCCCGAGATGCCGAAATCATCGCCACCCATGTCGGTGTTGGTCTGCGAAGGGTCCCAGTCCTGCTGGCTCGATGCCGCGCGGTGCTGGCCTTCGTTGTTGTGGTTGCCAAAGATGCTGTCGACCACGCGCTCGCCGGCGGCAAAGCCCGCGCCGGCCGCCGCGCCCGTTGCCAGGCCGCCCAGAATGCCCGAGCCAAGCCCGCCCTGCTGAGGGGGCGCATAGCCCGGACCGCCATAGCCGGGGCCGCCAAAGCCCTGGCCACCATAGCCCGAACCGCCATAAGGGCCGCCCTGAGGACCATAGCCGGGGTTATAGCCGCCCCCACTCATCGGCGCCTGATAGGCCGCGTTGGCCGCGCTGCGCCGGCGCAGGAACGCCAGAAAACCAAAGACCAGCGCGCCGATCAGGACTACCGGAACCCAGGGAAAGGACTTCCGCTGCTGAGCGGGCGCCTCCGATCCCTGCGTGGTGGCGGTGGTGGCCGCGGGGCCGCCGTTCAACTGCTGCTTGAGCGCGGTGACCGATTGCGCGCGCACGAAAGGCAGGCCCGGCTTCAGGCTCTCGGCCTTGGCCAGCTCGGTGCGCGCCTCGGCATAGCGGCGCTGCTTGGCCAGCAGCTCGGCCTCGACGAAGTGGGCCTTGGCGCTGTCGGGGTGATCTTTCAGCACCTGCCCCATCATGTCGAGCGCCTTGTCCACCTGACCGGCATGGGCCGCGGCCGACACCTCGGCCAGCGTCGGGCTGGCGGCAAGGGCAGCACCGGGCACCGAAACCATCAGGGCCGACAGCATCAGCGTGGCCGGAGCCAGCAGCCGCAGGCGATAGGTCGTCATCGTGATACTCCAACGATGCGCAAAATTGCGCGAGTGCGATCTGGTGCCGGTTTTGCCATTTACAAGATGAGCGCCAGCTGTACGCGCCCTAGCCCGCCAACAGGGGCAGCGCCGCATCCAGCACCTGCACCGGCGTGCCCGAGGCGTCGATCCGCCGCCACGCGCCCAGATCGCCAATCGCATAGGCCTGCTGGTGGCGCACCACCGCCGCATCGGCATCCGAGGCATCGCCCCGCCGCGCGCCCACCCGCGCGGTCAGCACATCGCCCCCCGCATCGAGCCACAGGCCATCAAAGCGCACGCCTTGGGCGGCATCGGCAATCGCGGCACGCTCGTCAGGCCGGGCGAATACGGCATCGGCCACCACCGGCCAGCCAGCCGCCAACACCGCCCCGCAACGCTCCACCAGCGCGGCATAGACCTGCGCCGAAGCCTCGGGCGTATAGCTGTCGGCCGGCAGGCGCTGTTCGGGAGCGATGCCGGCCAGCCGTTTGCGGATCACATCGGATCGCAGCCAGCGCGCGCCGGGCGCCACCCCCAGATGCGGCGCCAAAGCCCCGGCCAGCGTGGATTTGCCGCTGCCCGACAGGCCGCCCACCGCCACCAGCCGCACGCCCGGCCGCGCCAGAAACGCCTGTGCGGAGGCCAGCAGGGCGCGGGCCTTCTCCAGCCCCTCGGCCCGCGCCGCGCCCGTGGCCAGCAGCGCCGCGCTGGCCCCCACATGCGCGCGAATGGCCGCCCGCACCGACAGGAACAGCGGCAGGGCGGCAAGGCCCGTATCGGCCCCCTCACCCATGTCGGCATAGCGGTTGAGTAACTGGCTGGCCTGCGCCTGATGGCCGTGATGCCACAAGTCCATCAGCAGGAACGCCAGATCATACAGCACGTCAGTCGTGGCCAGCTGCGCGTTGAATTCCAGACAGTCGAACAAAGTGGGCCGCCCATGCCACAGGCAGATGTTGGCCAGATGCAGGTCGCCGTGGCAATGGCGCACCCACCCGCCCCGCGCCCGCGCATCGAGCACATCGGCAATCCTCGCGCATTCCTCGAGGCTGGCGCTGGTCAACGCCTGCGCCGCCCCCTTGGGCCACACCCCCTCGGGCAAAGCGGCCAGCGATCGGGCGTTCCCCTCGATCACCGCGCGCATCCTTGCCGCTCCTTGCGCATCGCCCGAGATGGCCGCGCCGGCATGAAACCGCGCTATGCCATCGGCCAGATCGCGCACCAGACCGGGCGTCAGCTCGCCGCGGGCAGCCACCTCGCTCAGCAGGCCCTCGGCCGGAAAGCGGCGCATCTCGACCACATGGTCGAGCGCGTCGGCGCTCTGGCCACCAGCGCTGTCGGGCCCGACGATCGGCCCCAGCCTCAGCGCGCCATCGCCCCCGCGCAGCACCGCCCGCAGGCCGACATACATCTCGGGCGCGGTGCGTCGGTTCAGCCGGACCTCGGCCTGGCAGGCGGCCAGACGCCGCGCTGGCGTGGAAAAATCGAGATACCCCAGATCCACCGCGCGCTTGAGCTTGAGCACCCTTTCCCTGCCGAGCAGCAGGATCGCCCCATGCGTGTCGATACGTAAGGGTTTGCCCGATTCGCCCTGCCCCCCAACAGCCAGCTCCCGCTCGAGCAGGGCTATCGTTTCGCTTTGGTCTGCAAGGGCTTGAGGCATGGCCACAATTGTGCCCCGAGCCGATAGCGATGGCAATGTGCTGGATCAAAGACACCGCCGCTGTTAGCCTGTCACAAAAGGGACGGGCGCCAAACGGCGCCGCTTGGGGCCGGGTGCCATGCGCGCTTGGCATGATCTGGCGCCACAGGGCGCTTTTTGCAGGGAACGCGCCACGCATGGTCCTTGCCCGAATGATACAGGTGCGCGCATGACCGATGCCATTGCCTTGGAAAAGTCCGTGGAAAAGCGTGCGCCCGGCAACGCGCCCAGACGCGGCAAGCCGGTCGCCAGCGACATCGAGATCGAACTCAAGCTCGAGGCGAGCCCCGCGATGCTGCAGGCGCTGCGCGGCCACCCGGCGCTGGCCGCCAGCGACGGGCATGAGCATACCGAGCATCTGGTCACCACCTATTTCGACAGCCCCGGCCGGCTGTTGGCGCGGGCAGGCGCATCGCTGCGGCTGCGGCAGCGCAGCCATGCGGCCCGGCCCGAGACCGCCATCGAGCAGACGCTGAAACTGGGCGGGCGCGGCGGCGGGGTGCTGGAGCGCAGCGAATGGACGGTGACACTACCCGGCGATGCCCCGCATGCCCCGGTGGCTGGCGCATTCCCGCCGCGCGCGCGCTCGGCATTGGGCAATATTCTGGGCCAGGCCGATCTGGCCGGCATGGCCCAGGTGCGGGTAGAACGGCATGTGCGCAACTTGCGGCGCGGCGACGCGCTGATCGAGCTGGCTTTTGACACTGGCGCCATCACCGCCGATGGCGCAGCGCCCACCACCGTATGCGAGCTGGAACTGGAACTGCGGCAGGGCCGGCTGGCCGATGTGCTCGAACTGGCGCTGGAGCTGCCGCTGGGGCCAGACCTGCACTGGTCGATCGCGACCAAGGCCCAGCGTGCGCAGGCCCTCTCGGCCGGGCAGGAGCGCAAGGGCAAGCCGCCTGTCACGACCTGCGTGCCGCCACTGGCGCGCGGTCACAGCATTGCGCAGGGGCTGCACGCCATTGGCTGGGCATGTCTGGGGCAATTGCTGGCCAATTATCCGCAGGTGGTGGCCCATGGCGATGCCGGCGCCCTGCACCAGAGCCGCGTGGCGATGCGGCGGCTGCGCACGGCCATGGGCCTGTTCAACCGCGTGCTGCTGACGGGCGATACGCAGGCCAACCCGCTGCGCGCGCAATGGCGCGAAATGGCCAGCGGGCTGGGACGCGCGCGCGACCTGCATGTGCTGCGGCGCGACCTGTTGGCCAGCGATGCGGCCAAGCGCGCTGCCGGGCCGCGCCTGCTCGACCATCTGGCCCGGGCAGAGGCCCAGGCAACGGCGGATGCTCAGGCGCTGCT
>DATMUT010000136.1:0-4888 GCA_035563755.1 Novosphingobium sp. | reverse complement strand
GGCCATGCTCGGCAAACTGCCCATGGCAAGCCCGAAAACGGGCAGCAGACGCAATAGTGAGTGGCGGTGAGACACGTGGGTGGGTTCCCTTCAATTGCGGATGAAGACGCCGTCGAGGAACACCACCTCGACATCGAGGCCGGTCGGCATTTCCACGACTGGCTGGTACTGCTCGGCGCGCTCGATCAGATATTTGGAGACCATGTCGCCGGACTGGGCGACGCCCTGTCCAAGCCCGCCCTGGGCGATGTCCGAGGGCGAGAGCGTCGAGCGCTGGCCGTTCACGCTGACCGTGGGCGAGGTCAGATAGGCCGAGGAATTGGTCGAGAAGCCGCGGCCGAACCCGCCCAGCACGCCGGCGATGAAGGCCTGGCCCACCAGATTGCCCGAGCGATTGACCACGCGGCCACGCACCCCGGTCTTGCCGCCAAAGGCAATGAAGCCTTTGACCTCGCTCACTGCGACTTTGCCGCCCGGCTGCGGACAGGTCATGCGCTGGAGCTTCACATAGACCTTCTCGGACGAGAGGTCGGCGAGCGCCGCGCCATTGACCATGCAGCCCACGATGTTGGTCTTGAGCAGCTTGCCCTGGACATAGACCGAGCGGGCGGGGCCAGTGATGCGCAGCACCACCGGCAGCGGATCAGTCTGGCTCTTGGTGTTGGTCGTAGCGTCGACGCCCACCACCACTTTGGCCGTCGCGATCGAATTGGGCGGAAGATAGTTCTCGCTGTCGGTGAACTGGGTCGTTTTGCCCGGCACCATGCGCGCGGCCGTGCCGCCGGCATCCCCGCCGAAGGAGAGCAGCTTCACCTCACTCGAACGCGGCGCGCTGGCCGGATCGATAGCGGCTCGGGCGGGATCACCGGCAGGCTGGGCCAGCGGCGAACCGCTTGGGATCGAGGCAGAGCGCTGATAGGTCGGCGGCGCGCCAGCACCATAAAGCGCGCTCGGCCCGGCGGTGGCCCGCTGCATCTGCGTCGAGAGCGCCGAGATCTGCGAGCGAAGCTGGTCGTTCTCGGTCTGATAGGCCGAGAGCACTTTCGATCCATCGGTCTTGAGCGCCTGGTTCTGGCCCTGCAAATCCTCGATCTGCTTCTGGAGTTGGTCGAGGCGGACGGAATCGCCTTGCAGCGTCTTGATCTGGTTGCCCTGCGTGGTGAGCTGGTTCTCCGACAGAGCCATCCATTCCTTGTCGGCCATCGACCGGTTGACCATGTCATCGGTCGAGATCTTGATGGCTTTGGGATCGTCCTTCTTCTCGGCCGCCGCGTTCTGCGGCGTGGGCGAGGCAAGGATCCACCACATGCCGGCCATCACCAGCACACCGCCTAGGCCCCACATGGCAATCTGCTGGCGGCGGCGGGTGGTGGCGTTGCGGGCGAGATCGTCGGTTGTCGATGCGGGCACCGATGACGGTGCGGCGGGGCTACCCTGCGTGCTCGGCGCGTTCATGGCTGGCCTCCCGCATCAGCGCTGCGTTGGACAATGAAGGCGGTGGTTGCCTCGCCGGGGGCCAGACGGGGGTTGGTAATGCTCACCGCGATCGCGTCAGCAGGCGCGACCTTGTCCTCGGTCAGGGCCGCCGGCTTTGTCCCGCGATTGGTGATCTTGATGAGCTTGCCGGTGTAGCTGGCCCCGACATATTGCCCGACCATCTGGACGACGAGCGTATCGATATTGACCGGCACCAGCGCGCGCCAGGTGATGTCGAAACCCTCGACCGGCTTCTGGGCATACATGGCAGCGATCAGACTGGCCGAGGCATCCTGCGGCGACAGGCCGGCGGGCCATGTCTCACCAACCGGGCGCGGGTGCTCGACATCGGCATTGGCGATGAACACCTGCCGCGCATCACTGCCGCCCACGGCACAAATGAATTTGTAGACAAAGCCTTTGCGGGTTGTGCCGAAGAAGGAGATTGTGGGTTTTGAAAAGCCATTGGCGACCGAGAGGTAGATGTCGCCGCGCAGGGGCTCATTGACCACCTGGAAGTCATCGGCGGGATTGGGGGCCTGCACCTTGGAGACCGAGGCGAACTGGTCACCTTTAAGCGAAATCCGGGTCAGATCCTTGGCCGAAGCTTCGCAGCGCACGGTGCCATTGTCAGCAACGAGCAAGGTCTGATCGGCATAGGCTGGCGCGGCAGTGGCAAGGCCAGCGCTCACCAGTGCGATGCCGAGGGCGCGTTCCGCCCACCACTGGCGCGGGGCAAGGCTTGCCCCTGCCGACAATTCCAGAATGGCCATGAAGGAAAACCCCTGTGGGAAGAGGCCGGACAAGGAAGCGCTCATGGCGTCTCCTCCGGCTTGGCGATCATCCCGAAGCCTTTGAGCTTCAGCGAAACACCGTTGTAGGTCCAGGTGAAGCGGAAGGTGCGATGCTCGGAGGTCACCTCCTTGGAGGCGACCACGGTGTGGAGCGTCCCGCCGACCGTGCTGGTCAGCGTGTCGGGATCGACCCGCATGCCATCGGGCGTGAAAAACTGGGTGATCTGCGAGCCCTGCTGCTCGGCCACCACTTTCATCAGCGCCTTTTTGACGTCGCCACGTGCCTGCTCGTCAGTCACCTCAAGAATGGAATCCATCCAGTAGGTGAGGCTCTGGGGCGAGCGGTTAAGGGCGACCAACGCCACATCGCGGGTCACCAGTTCCAGGTAGTCTTTTGAGACTTTGGTGCTGGTCAGCGTGAGCGGTGTGCGCAAGGTCGGCACCAGCACCACCTCGCGGTCCCTGCGACTGGCCGAAATGACGGTGGTGACGCTGATAATGCCGAGCGCAATGCAGACAACGGCCAGGCCATTGCGCTGGCGCAGCACGCGTTGCGATTTGTCGTGGGCGAGATCGATGTCCATCTCAGCCCGCCAGCACGCGAAGATGGGACGGCGGGAAGCTCTTCATGGCGAAAAACTCGCCAGGAAGGTGCCAGTATCCAAAATGCAGGATCCAGGACATCGAGCGTCCGGCGCGGAGTTTGCGATAACCGAACCAGGCCACGGTGGAAAACACCAACCCGATGACGATATGCGAAGCCAGAATGCCCCAGATGAAGGGGGTGACCATCACCAAGAACTCATCCAGCGTCCAGAAACCGATGAGTTCGGGATCATCCAGATGTTTGGGTATCGCATAGCGTTCCATCGCTGCCCGCCGTCACAAGAGTTGATGGGGGATCGGGCTGGTCTGCGCAGTGGTTGTGGGAGGGGCGAATGCCCCGCGCAGCCGGCCTTCTCGTCAGATGGTGCCACCTAGATCGTGGCAGTGACCATTGCGGTGACGATCGGAACGCCCGTTCCGGCGGCGACACCCGTGCCGACCGGCACGGCGACCTGCGCCAGCGAGAAGCGGCCCGAGGCCAGGCCGACGATGCCGCCAGCAAGGCTCAGCACGGTGATCACCTTGCCGCCCGAACCGGACAGGAAGTTGGTGAACTGCGTGAGCGCGGTGTTGAACGAGGTGTCGGTGCCGGCAAAGGCGGCGCCCGGGCCGAGTATGGCCGCCGCCACCACAGCGATGCCGAGATAGGGCAGGATCGAGGCGCGCTTGGGCGCCTGCAGAGCAAGGGACGTCATGGGGTAAGTCCTTTCGAGAGGGCCAGGACGCGACGTGTTCCTGTGCCGATCCGAAGGCTCCGCCAGTCGGGGACTCACCGACAAGTCGGCTCCCGCCAAATTGGCGCTAAATCAAGTAAATTTCTGCGTCGGGACGTATGCTCGAACTGATTCGGCCCACAGGGGGTTTCGCAAGCGCCCAGCATTGGGCGAAAACGAAGCTGGGCCCGTTTCGATCTTGCACTCCAATGGGCGCAAAGCGCCCATCTTTGGGCTGAAATCTTGGGGAAACAGGAGTTTGACATGGGGGCTGTCAATGAAAGAGGATCAGACAGGAGATAGCCATCAGCCGCGATCCCAGACCGCGCATCGCTTGAAGATGAGCCCAGCGGCGTTCCGGGCGCTCAGCTTGGCGCTACACAATCTTTCGTCGCGCGAGCTTGAGCTTTGCTCACCCAGGCGCCTGCTGACCACGGTGCTGTCCTCATCAAGGTCTGAAATATTTCGTATACCTTTGAGTGACTTGGATGAAATTTGCCATCACGACGTGCTGGTCGGCGAGGTGGCGATCAACATCCGGATCGATTCCTGGATCAATGATCGGCTGCGTGATTTTCGTGACGATGCAGGGCGCAGGCTCGGACGATCGGTCAGCGTGATCGAGGCGATCAACGCTTGTGCCCATGTGCTGAACGAGGGTCTTTGAGCCAAAGCAACGACATTGCCCGCAACTTGACAAAGGTCACCCTCCCGCGCCGGTATTGGTTAACGCCGCAGCGCGCCGAGGAGTATTATGACTGAGCCCATCACTCCCACCACTGACTATACTTTAGTATCCCAACAAGGCACGGCCTCGGAATCTGATGCCCCCTTTTCCGAGAGCCATCGCGCCCTGCTGAGCAACAAGATCAACCGGGATGGTCGGCCATTGGCGGAAATCGCCGCCTTGGCAAAGATGAGCCGACGCCAGCTCGGCCGTATCCTTGCCGGCCAGAAGCCGTTACGGCTCAGCGACCTCAGGCGCCTGTCGGACATTCTCGGGCTTAACGCGGCGCGAGCCGTCATTGCCATCGAAGTGATCGGCGACTGGAGTGCCTATGACGAACCGATGCTGGAAATCCTGATCGGGATGCTGGCGCCGGTCTTCAAGAAAGTCGACGCCCGCGCGGATTTTCCGATGGAGCCTTTGACCGATAAGGCGCAGGAAGAGTTAACAACCTGGCTGGCCAACACGCTCGTCACCAACCAGGCACAAATCCGTCAACGGCGGGATCAATTCGTCAGCACTCCATCGCTCTGAGCTCCCCTCGGCCAGCACAGGCAGGGCAAACGGCTGCA
>DATMUT010000135.1:0-4917 GCA_035563755.1 Novosphingobium sp. | reverse complement strand
CGTCGGCGCAGGCCAGATGGCTCATGATGGCCAACAGCGGTACTTTTGCGCGAAAATCCGCGTCCCGCGCCAGAACGGCGGCATCTTCTGCGCAAAGGCCCAGACGCGACATGCCGCTGTCGACCTGAAGCAAGGCGGGCAGGGCGCGGCCCCTGCTGTGCGCCTCGGCCTGCCAGCGGCGCGCTTGCGCCAGCGAATTGAGCACCGGCAGCACGCCGTTAGCGGCCGCTATGCCTTCCGCGCCGGGCATCAGGCCGTTGAGCACCGCCACCCAGCCATTGGCGGGAATGAGGTCGGCGATGGCCAATGCCTCGTCGAGATGGGCGACGAAGAAGGCGCGGCACCCGGCGTCGGCCAGCGCGCTCACCACTGCGCGCGCGCCCAGCCCATAGGCGTCGGCCTTGACGACGGCTGCGCATTGGCGCGCGCCGCTGGCCTGGCCAAGGTGGCGCCAGTTGGCCACCAGCGCGGCCAGATCGATGGTGAGAATGGCCCCGGCGGGGGGGGAATGGGTCTGGGCGGGCGGGGGGAAAGCAACCACGGCAGGCTCCTGTGCGCGAGGGTGCAGGGTATTGGCAGAAGGTGTGAATGTGCTGGCAAATCGGCGCATAATATTGCAGATGACAGGCTATATTCGCCAGATATTCGGCCTATTTCGCAGGGTATGCCATGTCGCTCGACAGCTTTGATCAGCAGATTTTGCGTATCCTCCAAATCGATGGACGCATTTCGAATCAGGACCTTGCAGCCAAAGTGGGCCTCTCGCCCTCGGCCTGTCTGCGCCGGGTGCGGTTGCTCGAACATCGCGGTGTCATTCGCGGTTATGCGGCGCAGGTCGCGTTGGGCGAGGAGGCCGAGGCGACCGTCGTTATCCTGCGCATCACGCTCGAGAAGCAGACCGAGGAATATCTGCGCCGCTTTGAACATGCCGTGCGCCAGTATCCCGAGATCAAGGAATGCTACCTGATGACCGGCGATGTCGACTATTTCATGCGCATCGCCACGGGCAGCGCCGCCGATTACGAGCACATCCACACGCATATTCTCTCGCGGTTGCCGGGCGTTTCGCGCATTCATTCCAGCGTTGCCATGCGCAACGTGCTGAACCCTGCAGTGCGGCGGCCCGGCTAGGGCGATGCGTGCTGGCGAAGGCGCGTGCAGGACGTTTGCCAGCTTATGCGTATTTATATAAAAGGGGATGCGTGGGCGTTGCCGGGTGCAAATACGCGCAGGGCCGCGCAGGAGCAAAGGGAAGGAATACCGCTGGTGGAACAGGGCGACACCGTGACGGCCAGAGTGGAGGGCGCCGACAGCGGGGACGGCAATAACTGGCTGGCCGGTTCACTGCCTTACAAGATCTACCGGGTCAGCAGCCTGATGAACCTGCGCCTGCAAGGGCGGCTCAAGGCCAAGGGCATCAACCTGTCGCAATGGCGGGTGCTGAGCGTTTTGCGTTCGTGCGGGCGGATCAGCATGGGCCAGATCGTCGAGCAGACCTTGATGGAGCAGCCCACCATCAGCCGCGTGATTGCCCAGTTGCAGCAGGACGGTCTGGTGATGCGCGAGGCATCGAGCGAGGATTCGCGCGTGTCGCTGATCTCGCTTTCGCCCTCGGGGCTGGCCATGTTCGACGATATCGCTCCGCAGGCCGCGCGCCATCAGGCCACCGCCCTTGAAGGCTTCGGCCCCGATGATGTGGCGACCCTTGTCAGGCTGCTCTCTCACATCGAGGACAATATCGCGAGGGACCGTTAATTGCCCGATACAGCGCGCGCGAACCTGCCCCGCATCAACGGGGCCTATGTCATGTTCTATTATCACGACATGGCGCAGGCCGCGCGCTGGTATGCCGATGTGGTGGGGTTGGAGCCGTGGATGACGGCGCCGGGCCTTGCGCTCTTCCGGCTTAACGCGGGGGCATGTCTGGCGCTGGTTCAGGATGGTTCGGGCAGCCAGCGCGCTATCGAGGGCGCGAACAAGGGCGCCATTCTCTCGATCGAGACGGACGCCCTGGAGGCATGGCACGCGCGTTTGTTTGCGCAAGGTGTCGAGGGCACGGGGCACGGGCTGCAGGTGGGCTGCGATGGCATGACCATCGAGTTCAAGGTGCGTGACCCGGGCGGCTACACGGTTGAATTCTTTGAATGGATAGAATGAGCGGGAGGGCGGCCACGCAATTGGCCGCCCTCCCGCGTGTAGGCGGCATGGGTTATGCCGCGTTCAGCAGCCCTTCGCGCGCGGCGCGCATGTCGGCGGCGGTCATGGCGCCTTGGTCGAGGTCGGCCATGATGGCGTCAAACCGCTCCAGCCCGCGTTCGAACGTGTCGCCATAGCCCTTGATCAGGCGCTGGCAGCGGATGATCTCGGTGGCAAGGGCCCGGTCGCCTTGTGCGGCGCTGGCGGCGCGGGCCAGCCACTGCTCGATGCGCGCCTGCTCCTCGATGTAGCGCGAGGTGCTGCGCCGCCAGCGCCGCCCGGCCGCCACCAGCCGCAGCGTCAGAAACCAGCGCAGGCTGGTGGTTTCGACATGGCGCCCCTTGGCAAACACGCCCCCCAGCCATTGCGACAAGGCGGGCGAGGACAGGATACGCCGGCCAAGACCGGCCGGCAGCGTTTCGGCCACCTCCTGCAGGCGCGGGTGCATGAATTCGGTCAGGCGCATGATCTGGCCGTCCTTGGCCTTCACCTCGGCGGTCACGCGGTCGAAACGGGCGGCGCGCGTTTTGAGATCAGCCACGCGGATCGTGTCCTCATAGGCCATCCACAGCGCCAGATGGCGCGCGGCTTCGGCCGTCAGGTCGAAGGGGGCCGCGTCAAGTGCTGCGATCGCCTCGAGCCGGTCGAGATAGAGCGCGGCGTAATCGGCGTCCTGATAGTCGACCAGCTTGGCCAGACCGTGCAGCGCCAGCACCTGCGCCGGGGCAGGCAGGGCGGCGGCGCGGGCGGCCAGGGCGCGGCCGGCAGCGGTGGTCGGCGCGGGCAGGTCGGCCTGTGGTTCCTGCGGCTTGGCCACGGGGCCTTGCGCGCGGGCAAAACCCTCGGCAAAACCGGCAAGGTTGCTCTTGACCGCCTTGCCGCTGTGGTGGATCGCCTGCTCGAAGGCCTCGCGCGGGAAGGGCAGGGCGCCGCTGCCTGCCAGCGCGCCGAACATGATCGCGCTGATGACGCTGTGCGTGCGTTCGGTCGCCGCCTCCATGTCGAAGCCGATGAAGCGGGCCGAGCGCTCCTTGGCGGCTTCGAGAATGCGATCGCCATTGCCGCGCCCATCGCCGGCCACCTGCTTTTCCGAAATGGCATAGACGCGGTGCGTCGAGCCGATCAGCGTGGTGCGCCCGGCGGTCGAGAAGCCGCGCAGCAGGGCGCGCCCGGTTTCCATCAGTTCCGAGGCGACGACAATGTCGACATCGCCGGGCATCGGCATCTGCGCCATGACGGGCAGGCGGCCATCGGCGCCGGCTCTGGCCAACTCGACATAATACACGGTCGAGCCGGTGCGCTGCGCCACGCCCGGAACCGATGTCCCTTGCGCGATCCAGCCGTTTTCGCGCGCGACATGCTGGATCCATTCGGCCAGCACGCCGCCGCCTTGCCCACCCAATGCCAGAATGGCGATGGCGATGCGGTTCTGTTCAGTGGTCATGGGGCAATCCTTAGAAGGCGCGGGCGGCGCGGGCGCGGGCCTCGCGGCCCTGCAACCAGCCGATGACGGCGCGGCCCAGGCGCGCGCGGGCGCGCTCCCACTTGCCGGGGTTGCTGACCAGGCGCGCGCGGTAGAAACTGGGGCACAGCACAGCGGCATGGGCGTTCTCGCCGCACAGGCCGCAGCCAACGCAGCTGTTCTCGACATGCGTCACCGGGTCTTGCCGCAGCGGGTCGGGGTTGCTCTTGATGGTGAGCGAGGGGCAGCCCGACAGGCGGATGCAGGCGTGGTCGCCGGTGCAGGTGTCGCTGTCCACGCCGAAGCGCTCGCGCACCACGCGGCCACCGGCCTGCAACACCTTGGCCTCCTCGCGCTTGACCCGGCGCTGCTTGTTGAGGCTGCATTCCGATTGCGCGACGATGACCTTGGGGCCCTTCTCGGGGCTGGTCATCGCCTCGCGCAGCGTGTCGCGCATTTTGGCCACATCATAGGTGCGCTCGATCAGGCGCACCCATTTGCCGCCCACGCCCTGCACCGCCTTGGCGATGGGGTTCTTGGTCACCCGCTCGGGGTTGTCGGCGCGGCTCGACAGAATGTCCTGACCGCCCGTCGCCGCCGAATAGCCATTGTCGATGATGAGCGTGACGGTGTCGTCCTTGTTGAACACCGCATTGCCGATGCCGCTGGTCAGGCCATTGTGCCAGAAGCCGCCGTCGCCCATCACCGCGATGGCGCGCTTGTCTTTCGGCTTGAAGGCGCTGGCCCCTGCCGTGCCCAGGCCATAGCCCATCGTCGTGTTGCCGATGTCGAAGGGCGGCAGGATCGAGAAGAGATGGCAGCCGATGTCGGCCGAAACATGCGTCGGCCCGATCTCGCGCTCGACCAGCTTCATCGCGGCGAACACCGGACGCTCGGGGCAACCTGTGCAGAAACCGGCGGGGCGCTGGGGGATTTCCTTGGCCACAGGCGCGGGCAGCGGATCGGGCGCGAGATCGCCGGGTGCGAGATGCGGGGCATAGGCGCGCAGGAATTTGGCCAGCCCGTCGCGGATGACGGCGGCGGAATATTCGCCCGCGCGCGGCAGCATGTCCTTGCCGACGATCCGCGTGTTCAGGTCGGCGCGGCGGATCAGCGTGTTGAGCTCATGCTCGATGAATTCGGGCTGCCCTTCTTCCAGCACCAGCACCGCCTGCTTGCCCGCGCAGAAGGTGCTGACCTCCTCGGGGATCAGCGGATAGGTGACATTCAGGCAATAGATGGCGATGCGGCTGGCGCCA
>DATMUT010000134.1:0-10727 GCA_035563755.1 Novosphingobium sp. | reverse complement strand
CGCGCGCGGGCCATCAGGTCGAGGTGATCGACCGGCAGCCCGCCCCTGCCATGGAAACCAGCTTTGCCAATGCCGGCGAGATCTCGCCCGGCTATTCCTCGCCCTGGGCCGCGCCCGGCGTTCCGGCCAAGGCGCTCAAATGGCTGGCCATGCGCCATGCGCCGCTCATCCTGCGGCCCGGGCTCGACCCGCAGATCTGGCGCTGGATGGCGCGGATGCTGGGCCAGTGCAACGAGGCCGCCTATGCCCGCAACAAGGCGCGCATGGTGCGCGTGGCCGAATACAGCCGCGATTGCCTCGAAGCCTTGCGGGCCGACACGGGCATCGCCTTTGACGAGCGCCAGCAGGGCACGCTGCAACTGTTCCGCACGCAGGCCCAGCTCGACGCCATCGGCAAGGATGTCGCGGTGCTCGCCTCTTACGGCGTGCCCTTCGAGGTTCTGGACCGCGCCGGCTGCATCGCTGCCGAGCCGGGGCTGGCAACGGCGCGCGCGCCCATTGCCGGGGGCCTGCGCCTGCCGCACGACGAAACCGGCGATTGCTTCAAGTTCACCCAAAGCCTGGCCGAGATGGCCCGCGCGCAGGGCGTGACCTTCCGCTTCGGGCTCGACATACAGGCGCTGGCGGCCGACAACGGGCGCATCGTGGCGGTGCACACCAACCAGGGCGCCATCATCGCCGATGCCTATGTGGTGGCCATGGGCAGCTATTCGCCCGCTCTGGTGCGGCCGCTGGGCCTCGATCTGCCGGTCTGCCCGGTCAAGGGCTACTCGATCACCGTGCCAGTGGCATCCGACCTTGCCGCCCCGCAATCGACGGTCATGGACGAGACGTACAAGGTGGCGATCACCCGCCTGGGCGACCGCATTCGCGTGGGCGGTATAGCCGAAATCTCGGGCTTCAACCGAGAGCTACGGGCCAGCGCGCGCGAGACGCTGAGGCTCTCGCTGGGCGAGATGTTCCCCGATGGCGCGGCGCTGGCCGAGGACAATTTCTGGACCGGCATGCGCCCGATGACGCCCGATGGCACGCCGGTCATTGGCGTCACGAAGCTGCCCAACCTGTTCCTCAACACCGGCCACGGCACGCTGGGCTGGACCATGTCTTGCGGTTCGGCGCGGGTGCTGGCCGATGTGGTCTCGGGCCGCCAGCCCGAAATCGAACATGCCGATCTGGCCATTGCCCGCTATGGCCGCCCGCACTGAGCCAAAGGACAGACCCATGACCATCACCCGCATCGACCCCGGCCCGCGCATGAGCGAGGCGGTCATCCACAACGACACCATTTATCTGGCCGGCCAGATTGGCGACCCGGCCAGCGACGCTGCCGGACAGACCCGCGAGGCGCTGGCCGAGATCGACGCGCTGCTGGCGCGCTGTGGCAGCGACAAGTCGCGCATCCTTTCGGCCACGGTTTGGCTGGCCGACATGGGCGACTTTGCCGCCATGAACACCGCGTGGGACGCCTGGGTCGACCAGGCCAACCCGCCCGCCCGCGCCACAGGCGAGGCCCGCCTGTTCGAGCCGGGCTACAAGGTCGAGATCATCGTGGTGGCGGCGCGCAGCTAGCACCAAACACGAGCGACCATCCGCCAAGGCCCGCCCTGCCACCACCGGCAGGGCGGGCCTTTCTCGTTTGGCAGCGACTACGCCGGACTGCGCAATTGCGCGGAAAGGGTTTGCATGCGGCCTATTTAGATTTATATGAATATGAATTGGAATATAACTCAGGGGCGCCCCTTCGCGCCGAGGGCAGATCATGCAGGCCAATTCATCCGATACCCCCACCGGCGATCGCTGGACCTCGCGGCTGGGCTTTGTCTTTGCAACGGCGGCCGCGGCCATTGGCCTGGGCAGCCTCTGGCGCTTTCCCTATGTGGCCGGGGCCAATGGCGGCGGCGCCTTCGTGCTGGTCTATGTCGGCTTCATCGCCATGCTGTGCGTGCCGCTGATGATCGCCGAAATGAGCATCGGTCGCGAGGGGCTGGGCAGCGTGGTGGGCTCGCTGCGCCGCCTTGTGGCGCAGGAACAGTTGTCGCCCTTGTGGCGGGTGATTGGCTGGCTCAGCCTTGCGGTGCCCTTCTTCGGCCTGAGCTATTACAGCGTGGTGGCCGGCTGGGCGCTGGATTACACACGCGAAGCGGTATCCCACGGCTTTGCCGGCACCGATGCGCCCCGATCCCACGCCCTGTTCGATGCGCTGATCGGCGCGCCGCTGCGGCAGGGCGCCATGCAGTTCGCCTTCATCATGGGCACGGCAACGGTCGTGGCGCTGGGCGTGCAGCGCGGCATCGAGGTCGTCTCGCGTATCAAGATGACCGCCATGTTCGTGGTGCTGATCGGCCTTGTGGCCTATAACGGGGTCACGGTGGGGCTTGGGCCAGCCGTCGATTTCCTGATCGCGCCCGACTTCTCGCGCCTGACCGCCACCAGCCTGCTGACCGCCATGGGGCAAGCGCTGTTCTCGACCGCGATCGGCGCGGGCGTGCTGATGACCTACAGCGCCTATCTGCCCGAGGGCGTGTCGATCCCGCGCTCGGCAGCGGTTGTGGCTGGCTCGGTGGTGGTCATCTCGCTCATGGCGGGGCTGGCGATCTTCCCTATTGTGTTGGCCCACGGCCTGACGCCCGCCGAAGGGCCGAACCTCATTTTCGTCACGCTGCCGGTGGCCTTTGGCGCCATGCCGGCCGGGCGGTTCATCAGCGCGCTGTTCTTCGGCCTCATCACGCTGGGCGCGTTCACCACGGCTGTGGGCATGCTCGAACCCGTAACGGCCTGGCTTATCGAGCGCACCCGCCTGCCGCGCCCGGTGCTGGCCTATGCAACAGCACTGGCGGTGTGGATTGTGGGCCTGCCCTCGCTCTTGTCGTTCAGCGTGCTCAAGGCGGTGCACCCGCTGGCTTTCCTGCCCGGTTTCGAAACCAAGACCTTCTTCGATACGCTCGATTTCGGCATCGCCGAATGCCTCCTGCCGCTCAACGCGCTGCTCATCGCGCTGTTTGCCGGCTGGGCTTTGCGCCGGCGGCTCACGGCCGCGCATACGGCGCTTTCGCCCTTCTGGCATGGCGTGTGGCGGCTGTTCACCGCCTTTGCCGCGCCGCTGGCCATCCTTGTCCTGATGGCCGACCTGCTTTCGCACTGATCCTGTCGGGCACGCCTTGCCCATCCTATTTCTGGAGATCGCCTTGACCCCGACCTTCGACCTTGACCTGCTGCGCGCGCGTTTTCCTTCCTTGCCGCGGCTGACCTATTTCAACAGCGGTTCCTATGGCCTGCTGGCGCGCGAGGTGCGCGCCGCCTTCGACACCTATCTCGACCGGCGCGAGGAGGTGGGCGCGGATTGGGGCGGCTGGGTCATAGCGCTCGAGCAGGCGCGCGAGAAGGTGGCCCGCCTGCTCTCCGTCTCGGGCGACGAGGTGGCCATTACCGCCTCGGCATCGGCGGGCATCAACGCGGTAGCCTCTGCGCTCGACTATGCCGCGCGGCCCAAGGTCATTGTTTCCAACTTCGAATTCCCCTCGGGCGCGCAGATCTGGCACGCACAGGAACGGGCCGGCGCGCAGGTGGTCCATGTGCCCGAAAGCGAGGACGGCCTCATCCCGCTCGACCATTTCCTGCGCGAGATCGACGCGAGCACCGCCATCGTCGCCCTGTCGCAGGTGTGCTATCGCAATGGTGGCCGCACGCCCGATGCCGACATCCGCGCTATTTGCCAGATGGCCCAGGCCAAGGGCGCGCTGGTCCTGCTCGATGGCTATCAGATGGTGGGCACCTGCCCTGTCGAACCGGCAGCGCTGGGCGTCGATTTCTACGTGGGCGGGTTCCTCAAATATCTGCTGGGCACGGCGGGCGCCGGCTTCCTGTATGCCAGCGCCCAGGCCACGCGCGCCCTCACCCCGCGCACCAGCGGCTGGTTCACGCAGGCCGACATCGAGGCCATGGACATATTCGCGAACACCCCCAGCCCCACCGCCCGCCGCTTCGAGGCCGGAACGCCGCCCGTGCCCAGCCTTGGCGCGGTGAGCGCCGGGCTTGATCTGGTGCTCGACCTTGGCCTGCCCGCTATCGGCGCATGGGTGAGCGCGCTGAGCGGCCACGCGCTGCACAGGCTGGACGAAGCAGGGATTGCCGTTGGCAGCCCGGTAGCGCCCGACAGGCGCGGGCCGCTGCTGACCATCCCTGCGCGCGATGACAATGCGCTGGTGGCCGCCCTGGCGCAGCACGATATCGTCACCTCCTGCCGCGACGGGCGCTTGCGCGCGGGCTTCCATGCCTACAACACGCTGGCCGATGTCGACCATCTGGTCGATGCGCTGGTCGCCAACCGCGCCCTGCTTGCCTGAGGACATGCCCATGCCCGCCACCCGCAAAAGCCTTGTCGCCGCCCTTGCCCTGCCGCTGGTGCTGGCAGGCGCGCCTGTGCATGCGGCCCAAAGCGCCGAACAGGCCGCCATCGCCGGCTCGCTGAGCGAGTTGGTCGACTTCCTGCGCCTGCCCAATGTGACCAGCCGCAGCAGCGCCGAGATCCGCGCCAATGCGCAATGGCTCGAGGCGGCGCTGAAGCGGCATGGCTGGCAGGCCCGGCAAATGCCCGATGGCGATACGCCCATGGTCTGGGGCCAATGGGCGCAGGCCGGGCCAAAGGCGCCCACGGTGCTGTTCTACGCCCATATGGATGGCCAGCCGGTCACCCCGCGCGAATGGCATCAGGCAGATCCTTTCGCGCCAGTCCTGCGGGCCTGCGGGGATGTAGCGCGGTGCCCGCCGCTGCCCATCGAGCAATTGCCCTCGCTTGCCGGCGCCTCGTCCGACGCGCGGCTGTTTGCCCGCTCGGCCGCCGATGACAAGGCGCCGATCCTGATGCTGATCGCCGCGCTCGATGCGCTGAAGGCGAGCGGGCGCAAGCCTGCGGTCAACATCCGCCTGATCGTCGATTCCCACGAGGAAGGCGGCCCGCCCACCCTTGCCGATGTGGTCGAGCGCAACCGCGCCGATCTGGCCGCCGATGCCGTCGTCATTCTCGATGGGCCGATGCATCCGTCGAACCGGCCCACGGTGGTGTTCGGCCATCGCGGCGGCGGGGTGATGAAAATCACCGTCTTTGGCCCGAGCGAGGCCATGCACAGCGGCCATTATGGCAATTACGTGCCCAATCCGGCGCAAAACCTGGCCCGGCTGCTGGCCGGCATGAAGGATGCGCAGGGGCGCGTCACGATACCCGGCTACTATGATGGCGCCACGCCCGCCTTTGCCGCCGCCATTGCCGCAAACCCCGTGGCCGACGACGAGGCCGCCCTGCTGGCCCGCGCCGGCGTTGCCGCGCACGAAGGCTTCGTGCCATCCTATCGCGCGGCGGTGTCGCAGCCTTCGCTTAACCTCATCGGCCTGTTTGCCGGCTCGGGCACCGCGCTCGACCGCTCGATCATTCCGCCACAGGCCACCGCCGCCTTTGACCTGCGCACGGTGCCCGGCATCGATTTCGATCGCCAGTTGGGGCTGGTGCGCGACTGGGTGGCGCAGCAGGGCTATCATCTGGTGGCCGAGGCGCCCACCGCGCAGGAACGCGCCACCTATCCGCTGATCGCCAGCATTGGCGGACGGGCGCTGAGCGGCGCGCTGTTCACCGACCCGACGCTGCCCATGGCCCGCTGGGTAAGCGGCGCGCTGGCCGCCGCCCATGGCGCAGCCCCCGTGGCCATTCCCATCATGGGCGGATCGGTGCCCACCGAAGCGCTGGTCAAGTCTCTGCACGCGCCTGTCATTCTGCTGCCCCTGGCCAATGCCGACGACAACCAGCACGCTGCCGACGAGAACATGCGGCTGGGCAATTATGTCTCGGGCGTGCACAGCCTGACGGTACTGCTGTCGCGCCGGCCATAAGCGCCGGCCAATAAAAAAGGGGGCGCTTCCCAGGCCGGGAAGCGCCCCCTTTTTCTGTTTCACCCCGCGCCCTTACCAGCGATAGTTCAGACTGGCCCCGATCGTGCGCGGCGGCAGCGTCGAGGTCATCAGGAAGTAGTTGTAGCTGCCCGACTGCGAGCTTTTGTACAGGGTGGGATAGGCATTCGTCAGGTTCTTGACGAAGAGCGAAAGCGTCCAGTCATCACGCGAGAGGCCGGCGCGCATGTTGACCATGTCATAGGCATCGCCCTGATAGTTGATCGCATTATACAGCGTCGAGCCATAGGCGGGCGTGCGGGTATAGGCGCCCGAATACTGGTAATCCACGCGGTAGAAGGCGTTCAGTCCGCGCCAGGGCAGCGGATAGTTGATGTCCATGGCCACATCGGCCGTCCAGTCCGGCACGAAGGACAGGCTGCTGCCCTTGAGCGCCAGAACCGGGGTAACGCCGGTGGTGGTGTTGGTCGTGCCGGTCACGCTCTGGTCAAGCGTTGCCTTGGTGTAGCCCACATTGCCGCTCAGCGTCAGCCAGCGGGTGGGGCGCGCCTGCACCGACAGGTCGAAGCCGCGGCTGGTGGCGTCGCCAAAGTTGCCGACATAGCTGAAGGCGCAGTTCGACAGGATCAGGTTCTGCTGCACATTCTTCCACTTGAGGTAGAAGCCGCTGCCGCTGACCGACAATTTGCCGCCCAGGAAACGGCCCTTCATGCCGCCCTCGAAGCTCCATACCGAGTCGTCGGAATAGGTCTGGGGCACGCCGCCGCTCTGGGCGATATCGGCAGCACAGCGCGCCGCCGGAATGGGCCGGTTGGCGCCGCCCGCGCGGTGCCCCTTGGCGACGGTGCCATATAGCAGCAGGTCGTTGGTGGCCTGCCACGACAGGTTGAACTTGGGGTTGACCGGCGTGCCATGCGTGCTGGTGAGCGGCAGGATCTGCTGGCCGCCCTGCAAATAGCCATTGCCCACATACTGGAACGAATAGCCCTCGCGCGCGACGCGCAGGCCAGCGTTCACCTTCAGGCGGTGCGTGGCGTTCCAGGTCACATCGGCAAAGGCGGCCGCCTGCCGGTCGATCTCGACCTGATACTTGTCGGCAATGATACCGCCATTGGCATAGGGGCCAGACCCCACATAATGGCTAAAGCCATTGCCCGGCGCGATTTGCCCGCCCTGCATCAGATAGACCGCCGAAGGGTACGAGGCATTCGCATCGGCCCATTCCATCTGCAACAGCGACTGTTTGGACGAGGAGAAGAACAGGCCAACGGTGCCGTAAATGGGCGCGGTCTGGTCGTTGGTGGTCAGGCGCAGTTCCTCGCTGAACATGCGCTGGTGCGTTTCTGTCTGCTGGGGCGAGGCATAGTCGGGGTTTGCGGCAACGAAGGCGGCCGATTTGCTCGAGAAGATGTTGTAGATGGCCACCTGCGTGTAGTCGTCGGCCCGGGTCAGGTCGCGCCATTCGCCCGAAGTGATCGAGGTGAGCGTTGCCTTGCCCATGTCATAGGCAACCTTGACGCTGCCGATCTTGATCTCGTCGGTATAGGGCGAGCCGGTGTTGGTAAAGCTCTGGTAGCGCCCCGTGGTGGGCCACACGCCCGACCAGATCAGCCCGTTGTCATTGCCGTGCAGCCGCTGATAGCTGAACGAGGGGGTGATGGTGAGCGCGGGCGTTGGCGCATAGGTGAGCGCGGCGCGCACGGTGGTGTTGTCGGTGCCGTTGATGTTGGTGGCCAGCACGGCGCCGGGCGTCGTGCGCGACATCTGGTTGATGAAGCCGCCCTCGTGGCGATTGTCGACCGTCAGGCGAAAGCCCAGCTTGTCGGCGATGATGGGGCCGCCCACGGCCACGCCGGTTTCATAGCCGATACCGCCATTGGCATTGCCGTTGATCTCGCCCAGCACCTGCCCGCTCCATTTGGTCAGGCTGGGCTGGGTGGTGATGAAGCGCAGCGTGCCGCCTTCGGAACTGGCGCCATAAAGCGTGCCCTGCGGCCCGCGCAGCACCTCGACGCGCTGCAGGTCAAACAGGTTGGGGCTGACCGGCTGGGTCCAGTTGTTAGCGCGCGTGGCGGTGGGCGTATCGTCGATGTAAACGCCGATGGTGGCCGCGCCCTGCACGGTCGAGACGCCGCGGATCGAGATGTTCGCGCCCCCGCCAATGGTTGCGCCGGCCATGACGTGAAAGCCGGGCGTTGCGTGCGAGATGTCGGCCATGTCGACAATGCCGGCCCGCTTCATGTCCTTGTCGGAAAAGGCCGCAATGCTGATGGGCACCTTGCTCAGTTGCTCATTGCGGCGCTGGGCGCTCACGACGATCTCGCCCGGAGCGCTGTCGGCGGCGCTGGTCTGCGCTGGTGCGGTGTCGGCCAAGCCGGCCTGCCCCAGGCCCAGGGCCATCAGGCTGGCGCTGGCCCATAGCGGTGCATGTGCTCGAAAGCGGGAAGCAGTTCGCATTTTCACCCCATGTGTCCTGTTGCACGATATTTTTGCGTTGCGCCCCATCCGGCTGTGCCTGCGGGCCGAACATTGGCGGTCTGCGGGCATGGCGTCGTGCGGCGATGGAGGGATGTTGTATGAAAATTCATATGAAGGCAATATAGATCATGCATCGTGCAAATTGCGTATCCCGCGCCGGGCCGGGTATGCGTTATGCCATATCGTTTAGGCCTGAAATATCTGAGTCAGGACCGTGCCGGACGGACGCGATACCTCCCTGCCATTGAGCCAGAAAGACGCTTGCGCAGGCTGAAAATCTATTTCATATGATATTGCATGTTTTGACCGACACCCGGTCAGCCTGCCCGTCGAGGATGCCATGTCCGATTGCAAAGACACCGCCTGCAAAGCCGTCATCGCCAGTCGCAAGCCCTTCTACCGCCAGTTGCGCGCAGGGCAGAAGATCTCGTGGTGCAGCTGTGGCCGCTCGCGCCGCCAGCCCTTTTGCGACAGCGTCTCGCACGAGGGCACCGGCTTTGAGCCCATCGTCTACGTCGCCCAGAAGGACGAGGAAGTGCTGCTGTGCGGATGCAAGCAGACCTGCAACGGGCCGCACTGCGACGGGGCGCACAACAACCTGCCCGGCGGCTACAGCGAGGAGCCCGAGCACCCCGACGCCGACATCGTGCAACTGATCGCGCCCGACGAGGCCGGTTTCGCCCGGCTCGATGGCGAATGCTTCGTTGTCTCGCCGCCCCAGCCCGCCGGCCCCGACTACGAGATCCACAAGCTGGTCACGCCCTCGTTGGGCGCGCAGCACCAGTCGCAGTTCTACATCGCATTGGCACGCGGCGCTTCGCCGGTGCTGGCATCGGACATGGGGGACATCGCCCTGTGGGTCAGCGCCGGCACTGGCTCCATCACCATCGAGGGCCGCAGCTTTGCGCTTGCCGCGCCCTGCGGCGTCAACATCCGCCAGGGCGAAGGCTTCCGCATCGAAGCCGGTGATGAGCCGCTTGCCATCTATGCCTCGCAATGCCCCGGCGGCGAGGAACTGACAGAGCGTGACGCCATGACCGGCGCCTTCGACGCCATCTTCCCCGAACGCATCGCCGCCATCGACGAGGAAGCGCGCCACGCAATGGGGCCGCGCTACTTCCAGGTGCTGCTCGACGAGCGTCACGGGCTGCGGGACACAGCGCAGTTCATAGGCCACATTCCCCTGTCACGCGCCGAAATGCACCGCCACCTCTACGAGGAGGCGCTCATCATCCTGTCAGGCGGCGGCGTCATCTGGAACGAGACCAGGCGCGCCCGGGTCAAGGCGGGCGACGTCATCTTCTTCCCGCGCAAGATACGCCATTCGCTGCAATGCGATCAGGACTGCGGAATGGATGTGGTCGGCCTCATCCATCCCGGCACCAACCCGGGCATCAACTACGCCTGAGAAAGCGCGGGCGGGGTCAGAATATGCCCTGCCCGCCATCCACCGGCAAAACGCAGCCGGTAATCCGCCGCCCGGCATCACTGGCCAGAAAGGCAGCCAAAGCGCCCACATCCTCGATACCAGCCAGCGCGCGTTCCGGCGCCAATGCCGCCGCGCGGGCCAGCAGTTCGTCGAAACGGTCGATGCCGCTGGCCGCGCGCGTGGCAATGGGGCCAGGCGAAATCGCATTGGCGCGAATGCCGCGCGGCCCCAGCTCGGCGGCAATGTAGCGGGTGGCGCTTTCGAGCGCGGCCTTGACCGGGCCCATCAGATTGTAATGCTCGACCACCCGTTCCGAGCCGTAAAAGGTCACGCACATCAGCGCCCCGCCATCGGTCATCAGCGGCTCGGCCAGATGCGCCATGCGGATGAAACTGTGGCACGAGACATCCATCGCCATGGCAAACCCCTCGCGCGTGCAGTCAACCACGCGGCCATGCAGATCCTCGCGCGGGGCAAAGGCGATGGAATGCAGCAGGAAATCCAGCCCGCCCCAGCGCTCCCTCACCTGCTCGAACACCGCCTCCAGCTCGCCCTCGACCCGAACGTCGCAGGGGGCCAGCCACTCGATGCCAATCTCGGCGGCCACCGGCTCGACAAAGGGACGCGCCTTGTCGTTCAGATAGGTCGCCCCCAGCCGCGCCCCGCATTGCGCAAAGGCACGCGCGCAACCGGCGGCAATGGAATGCTCGTTGGCAATGCCAATCACCAGCCCGCGCTTGCCGCTCAGGTTCACCAATGGGCTTGTCATGGCCTCACTCCGCCGCTGGCTGCCAGAATGTCGAGGGTCGAGAAGGCGATCATCCGCTCCTCGTCGGTAGGGATGACGTGGGCGGCAACGGCGCTGCCCGGCGCGCTGATGAGCGGGGCGTTGGCCGCATTGGCCGCCTCGTCGATGCGCAGG
>DATMUT010000133.1:0-2638 GCA_035563755.1 Novosphingobium sp. | reverse complement strand
GCCGCCAGCACGCACAGCGCCACCACCCGGTTGCCCAGCAGCGGCAGCGGCAGCACCGGCGCGCTCGCCCGCTGCTCGACCATGACCGTGGCCAGCAGCAGCAGCGCCCCCAGCCCTGCCACCGCCAGCGACAGCGGCTCGAGGAACCCGCGCCCCGGCCCCAGCACCGAGACCCACAGCATCATCGCCACAATGCCCCCCGCCAGCAGCAGCGCGCCCGGCCAGTCCACGCTGACCCGCTGGGCGGGCCGGCGCGGCAGGTGCAGCGTCTTTTCCAGCATCAGGATCGATGCCACCGCAAACGGCACCCCCACCACGAAACACGCCCGCCAGCCCAGATGCTGCGTGACCAGCCCGCCCAGCGAGGGCGCCCCCATCGTTGCCACCGAGAGGACCGCCGCGCGATAGCCCAGCCATTCGGCCTGCCGCCGCGCCGACATGATCGAGGCCGAAATGGTTTGCAGCAGGATGATGATGCCCGCCGCGCACACGCCAATGCCCACCCGCGCCACGATGATCTGCCAGGGCGCCTGCGCCAGGCTGGCAAACACCGAGCAGGTGACATAGCCCCCCACGCAAGCCTGCATCATCCGCTTCTTGTCGAACAGGTCGGCCAGGCGGCCCCAGATGGGCGTGCACACCGCGATGGTCAGCATCGAGCTGGTGATGATCCAGGTGTAGTGGGCCTGCGTGGCGTGCAAATCGGCAGCGATGCGCGGCATGGCGGTCAGCACCACCAGATTGGACAGCATCGCCACGAACAGGCCCATGAGCAGGGCCGTCATGGTCAGCCTGAGCGCGCGGTCGTTCATCGGCGCGCCGGCATGGGCAGGCGGCGCCTGGCCCGAAGCTGTGGCAGGGGCGGCGGTTTCGGGCATGGGCCCTCCTGTGTGGGGAAATGGGGTGGCGCGCGGGCGCCTTGCCCCCGCGGCCGTGTCGGGGCCGCCAACCGGTGGCGGCCCCTGTCTGCGCAAACCTTGCAAAAACGCGTGCTGCGTCAGAACTGGCAAAGGTTCTCGCGCATGGTGGTGCCTTCGTAATCGGTCTTGTACAGGCCGCGCCGCTGCAGGATTGGCACGACCTCGCGGATAAAGCGTTCGTAGCCGCCCGGCACGCCAATGCGCGGGGCCAGCATGAAGCCCCCGTTCGAGCCGAGGCTGGCGTGCTCCTCCTCCATCCTGTCGGCAATCTCCTCGGCGGTGCCCACCCAGCCTGTAAAGCGCGTCATCCAGCGGCGCGAATAGGCGCCTATCGTCTCGCTCGGGTCGCTGTTGGCCACGGCATTGTCGATGTAGCTCCAGTTCGGCCCCACCCCCAGCGCCTTCACCTCGGCCACCGTGTCGTGCACGGTGCGATCCGGGTCGAGCCGGTAGCCGTCGAGGCCCCACCACTGGCTGAGAAACACCATCGCCATCTGCGGCGGGATCGAGGCCAGGAACTGCTGGCGATTGTGCTCGGCCTCGTCCGGCCCCGAGACGACATCGAACAGCCGCGACCACAGCACGCCCAGGTCGCGCGGGGTGCGCCCTGCGGCCACCACCGCCTCGTCCAGCCGGGCGCGCGCCTTGATGTCGGTCTCGAGCGAGCCGGAGGCGGCGAACTGATAGTCGGCCCAGCGCCCCGCCAGCTTCACCCCCGAGGGCGAGCTGCCCGCCTGCACCTGCACCGGCCGCCCCTGCGGGCTGGGCGCGCAGGGCAGCGGCCCCATCACCTTGAAATGCTCGCCCTCGTGGTCGATGCGACGCACCTTGGCCGGGTCGGCCACGCGCCCGCTCTCGCGGTCCCACAGCATCGCATCATGCTCGACCGAGCGGAACAGCTTGTCGAGCACCTCCTGAAACTCTTCGGCGCGGGCATAGCGCCACTCGTGATCGGGCGTGGTGTCGTAGCCAAAGTTCTGCGCCTCCTGCGGGAAGCCGGAAACCACCGCGTTATAGGCAATGCGCCCGCGCGTGACATGGTCGATGCTGGCATACAGGCGCGCAACGTTGAACGGGTGGTGATAGGTCATCGACATGGTGGTGATGAAGCCCAGATGCTTGGTTACCCCCGCCATGGCGATGGCGGTGGGCAGCGGGTCGTGGCGCGGCCAGGCCACGCCCCATTCCACCGTGTCGTTGGGCGAGCCCTCGAACAGGGGGGTGCCGGCCACATCGGCAAAGAAGGCCCCGTCGAACTTGCCCCGCTCGAGCAGGCGCGCCAGATCGAGATAGAGTTCCGGGTCGCCATACATGCCATACCCTTCCCACGAGCCGGGATACCGCCATTTGCCCAGCGTGTGAATCAGCGAGAGATCTGCAACCAGGTGGATTTTCTCGGAAAGCGCCATCGTGCCTCGTCCATTTTGCCCGTACGGCAATAGGGCGGCCAAGGCAGGGCCAAATGCAAGGCGGCGTGACCCGCCATGTTCACATGCCGAACACAGCCGCGCAGGCGCTGTTCATATCGTGAAAGGATTGCGCCTCGCCGCTGGTGGCCGGGGGCATGTGCGATAGGTTTGCCCCAGGCCCCGCGCTGTGACGCCCGGCCAGCCCCCCTTTCACGAAAGGACAGGCCATGATGCCATGCCGCGAGATGCAAGCATGACCGCCGCCAGCAAGGGCCCGGGCCGGCGCGAATATCTGAGCTATGGCGTGGG
>DATMUT010000132.1:0-2101 GCA_035563755.1 Novosphingobium sp. | reverse complement strand
GTGCCGGCGCTGGCGCGCTCGGCGGCGTGGCTGGCCGAGGCGGATGCGGCGCTCGACTGGGCGGCCGAGCGCGAATGGGCCGAAAACGTGACGCGCGAGCCGATGGGCATCACCTATCGCCCACAGGCGCCGCGCGCGGTGGCGCTGCGGGTGGTCGCGCGCATTGTCGAGCAACTGGAGGGCGAGGCTGCCCGTGGCAGTGCGATTGCCCGCCTGTTCGACACGCTGGTGGCGCGTCAGCCGGCCTCGATCGGCAATCTGGTGGCGCGGCCCATGCCGGGCGGCTGGTCCTTTGCCAAGGCGCCGCGCCGCCGCACTGCTTAGGGCGCGATTTTCGCTCCAAGGCCCACCTGTTTGCCACGGGTGATATAGACCCGGTCGCCTACATGCGCGGTGTCGAACACGCGTTTGGCAAAGGCCAGCGGCACGCCAATGCAGCCGTGGCTGGCATAGCCGTTGCGCACATTGGTGGCGTGGATGGTGATGCCGTCGTTGGTCAGCCGCATCATGTAGGGCATGGGCGCGTCATACAGGTTCGAGACGTGGTGCGCGTCTTTCTGCGTGATGGGGAACATGCCGGTGGGCGTGGGCTTTTCCTGCGTGCCCAGCAGCACGGCGGCGGTGCCGATCTCGTAGCCGGCGCGGAAGATCGAGATCACCCGTGCCTCGAGGTCGACGGTGATGACGATAGGGCCGGCGGGCACATTGGCCTCGTCCCAGTGCCAGTCGCCATAGCGGATCGCGCCCTTGACCGGCAGGATGCGGCGGATGACGAAGCCCTGGTCGGCGGGGGCGGGTTGCGCCGGGGCTTGCGTGGCGGGCGCTCGCGTTGCCGGGGCCTGCGCGGCCTGCGCTGCCTGAGGTGGGGGCGGGGCGCCTATGGCCGAGGCGGGCTTGTCGAAAATGGCATCGGGCAGCGGCGTCTCGGTCGCGGCTGGTGAGGTGGCTTCCACCGGTGGCGGGGCGGCATGGGCGGCGCTGCTCCGCTCGTCGGCCCGCACAAGCGCAAAGCCTGCCGCCAGCGTGCCGGCCAGCGCCACGCCAATGCCCGCCAGCAGCCATCCGTTCGCGCGCGTGCGCCTGACGCGCAGTGGCTTTGCGCGGCCCGTGGCTGGGCGGTTCATGGCAGGGTTGCGCCGCTGGGCGCCGGGCAGGCTGTGGTCATGTGCCAGCGATACCGCGACCAGGCCTTGAGAGGAAAGCCTTATTGCGCCGCTGTGCCGGGCTGACACAGCGGCGCAAGGTCTGTTTACCCGTGCGCGCCAAACTCGTTGGCGATGGCCGTGGCGATGCGCAGGGCCAGGCCATTGGCCCGCTCGATCGGCTCGATATAGTCACGGCGGATGGCGGCATAGCCGGTCGCGGCCTCGTCGGGGTAGTCGGCCGGCTCGTCCACGCGGAAGTCGCCGATGCTAGGGAAGCTGGTCGGGAAGGCGCGCTTGAGCTGGGCCAGCGCCTCGTCGACGCGCAGGGTGAAGACCATTTCCAGCACGTCTTCGCGGGCGATGTCGTTGGCGCGGCTGAACTGGGGCACCAGCACCACGCGCAGGAACATGTGCTGGAACAGCGCCAGACGCAGCGCCTGCAACACACCGATCATGCGGCGCGTATGCTCGCGGTCGGGCAGGGGCGCCTCGTCGGGAATGAGCGCCAGCAGGCGGTGCAGCTTCATCGCGTCGACCCGCAGGCGGGTGGACAGGCGGCGGAACACGCCGGTGCGATCATCGCCCGTCAGATATTCGGCTAGCGCCAGACAGCCGTTCTCGATATGCTCTTCGTGGCCGCGATAGGGGCGACTGGCCCAATAGGCGCTGTTGAACAGCTCGCCAAAGGCCGAAATGGTCTTGATGCTGGCCAGCGCGTTGGCCGCCCGCACATAGCGCACCAGTTGCCGCCCGCGCTCGCTCGACTTCAGCAGCGCGGCCATATCCTCGACATTGCCGTCCGAAGCGGTGCCAAAGCCGGCGATGATGTTCACCGGATAGCCCAGCTGTTGCAGCACGGCATTATGCGGGATCGCGCGGATCTGGCGCAGGCTCATGTTGCGGTCGGCGGCCAGGTCGGACTGGCGGCGGCTCTTGCGGCTGCCGGTGTCGTTCAG
>DATMUT010000131.1:0-4081 GCA_035563755.1 Novosphingobium sp. | reverse complement strand
CGGCCACCATCCCCGCGCCAATCGGCAAGGGCGCGCCATTGGCCCCGCGCAATGCCCCCGCCTCGATGCTGACGCGCACGGTGTAATGCGCCTCGCCGGTGCGTTCCTCGACGGTGGCGTCGGGCGAAATGTCGCTCACCTTGCCCTCGAGCCCGCCATAGACCGAATAGTCATAGGCAGTGATCTTCACCAGCGCGCGCTGGCCCTTGTGCACGAAGGCGATGTCCTCGGGCTTGACCCAGGCCTCGACCGTAAGCGCGCTTTCCGACGGCACGAGTTCGAGCAAGGGCTCGCCAGCGCGCACCGACCCGCCGATGGTGGTGAACAGCAGGCGGTTGATGCGCCCGGCCATGGGCGCGCGCACCACCGTGCGCTGGTCCTTGTCGGCAAGGGCAGGCAGCGCGCTCTGGCGCGAGGACAGCTCGCCCTGAGCGGCGGCCAGATCGGTCGCGGCGTGGGCGCGCCATTCCTCGCGCTGCTGGCTCATGCTGGCCTGCGCCTCGGCCAGGGCGGCGCGGGCGCGCTGGGTTGCTGCCGCGGCGGCATCGGCCTCGCTTTGCGCGGCCAGGGCGGCGTTGCGCGCCTGCACCAGCGAAAGGCGCGGCTCGATCCCCTTTTCGACCAGCGGGCGCAGCGCTTCGGACTGTTCGCGGGCGGTGTCGCGCTGGGCCAGCTTGGCGGCATGGGCGGCGTCTGCCTCGGCAATGGCGCGCTGGGCCTGGGCAATACGCGCCCGGGCGGTGGCCATGGTGCCTGCCAGTTCGGCCTGCCGCGCGGCATAGGCGGCCTGTTCGCGCCCGGCGGCGGCCTCGGGCGTGTCTTTTGCGAAATGCGGCGCTGCCCCTGCCACTTCGGCGGCCAGTCGCGTGGTGCGCGCCTGCAGCGCGCCGACCGTTGCCGCGCCGCTGCCCAGTTCGGCCGCGCTGGCTGTGCGGTCCAGCTGGACGAGCGGGGTGCCCGTGGCCACATCCATGCCCGGCTTGACCAGAATGGCCGACACAATGCCGCCCTCCAGGTTCGAGACGGTCTGCAGCCGCGCCGCGGGGATCACCCGCCCCTGGCCGTGTACCGTGCGGTCCAGCTGCGTGAAGCAGGCCCAGGCGATGGCCAGCGCAAAAAAGCCGGCAATGCACCACAGCAGCAGGTTCGAGGCGGCGGCCGGGCGGATTTGCGCGGCGCGGTCTTCCAGATGCATCATGCCGCCGCCTTCGCGATTTGCGCCAGAACCATGTCGCGCGGGCCATCGGCCACCACGCGCCCGCCTTCGAGCAGGATAATCCGGTCGACCAGCCTGAGCAGCGACGGGCGGTGCGTGATCAGCATCAGCGTGCGTCCTTTCAGTTCCTGTTCCAGCCGGGCGATCAGCGCGGCCTCGCCGCCCACATCCATGGCGCTGGTCGGCTCGTCGAAGATCAGCAGCGGCGGGCGCCCGGCCAGGGCGCGGGCCAGCGCAATTGCCTGCCGCTGCCCGCCCGACAGGCTCTCGCCCCGGTCGCCCAGTTTCAGGTCATAGCCATTGGCCATCCGGCCGATGAACTCGTGCGCGCCCGAAACGCGGGCCAAACGCAGCAGTTCATCATCGCCCAGCGCGCGGTCGAGCAGGATGTTCTCGCGCAAGGTGCCGGTAAACAGCACGCTTTCCTGCAGGGCCGCGCCAATCTGGCTGCGCAGGAAGGCAATGTCGATCTGGGCCAGATCGGTGCCGTCCATACGAACCATCCCCTCCTCGGGCGGGTAAAGCCCCATGGCCATGCGCGCGATGGTCGACTTGCCCGAGCCGACGCGGCCCAGCAAAGCCACATGCTCGCCCGGACGGATGGTGAAATTGACCTCGCTCAGCGCCTTTTCGGCCGCCCCCGGATAGCGGAAGCTGACGTTGCGGAACTCGATCCCGCCCTCGATCCGCGCGGGGCGCAGCCTCTCGCGCTCGCCCCCCTCGACGGGCAAGCCCATCATGGCGTCGAGCTGGCGATAGGCCGTGCGCGTGGCGGTAAGGCGCGAGAGCAACTGCGCGATCTGCCCCAGCGGCGCCACCGCCCGCCCGCCCAGCAGCGAACAGGCCACCAGCGCCCCCGAGGTGAGCTGGTGCGCGGCAATGAGCGAAACCCCCAGGATGATGACCCCGGCATAGGAGATCGTCTGGGCCGATGTTGCCACATTCACCCCGATGGCCCCGACCAGCCGCTGCCGCAGCGAGGATTGCGCGTGATGATCGATGGCGGCCAGCCAGCGGCGGCCCATCATGGCGCCCGCGCCGCTGGTCTTGACCGTCTCGATGGCGCCGATCGTCTCGACCAGCACCGATTGCTTGGCCAGCCCCTCGCCCATCGATCGCGCCGCCAGCCGGTCGAGCGCGGGATAGGTGGCCAGGCCCGACACGATGACCAGCGGCACCATGGCCAGCGGCACCAGCACCACCCAGCCGCCCATGGCCGCAATCACTGCCAGCGTCAGGGCGATGAAGGGCACATCGACAAGGGCCGTCAGCGTGGCCGAGGCGAAGAAATCGCGCAGCGTCTCGAGCTCGCGCATCATGGCCGCCAGCGATCCGGTCGAGCCCTTGCGCAGGTCGAGCCGCAGCGCCAGCAGCCGCGCAAAGGCCGCGCTCCCCAGCTTGCGGTCAATGTCCATGCCGGCCATGTCGACAAAGTAGGAGCGCAGGGTGCGCAGCACGAAGTCGAACACCACCACGATGCCCAGGCCCACACTGAGCCCGACCAGCGAGGCCGTGGCATTGTTGGGCACCACCCGGTCATACACTGTCATCGAGAACAGCGAGGAGCCCAGCCCGAAAAGGTTGATCATGGCCGCTGCCAGCGCCACCTTGAGATAGATGCCCCTGTTCTCGAGCATGGGGCCCAGCAGCCATGGGGCAAAACGCGGGTGGGCAGGCGCGATCTCGATCTGGCTGGTCATGGGGTCATCCCTTCCATGGCAGAGGCAAGCCCCAGCGCGGGCAACAGGCGCCCGGTGCGCGAAAGCAGGACATAATGGGCCGCATCGCGCTGCGAGAGCGCCTCGATGAATGCGGCAGCGGCATCGAACATGGCGGTATTCGAGGCGAGCACATCAAACAGGTCGCCGCGCGAGACGCGAAACCGCTCGGCCAGCACATCGCGCGAGCGGCGGGCGGCCAGATAGCTGCTGCGCAGCGCGGCAATCTGCTCGCCCAGCGCATCCAGGTCCGAGCGGGCAATGGCCGCGTCGCGGGCTGCCTCCTCGCGCACGCGGTCGGCGCGGGCGCTGGCCGCGGTCGAGCGCGCATCGGCCTGGTGGGCATGGGCGCTGGCCCCAAAGGAAAAGCGGTAGCTGAGCGAGACGCGCGCGCGGGCATCGTAATTCCGGTCGTTTTCGAACACGCCATAGCGCCCCGCGTCCATGCCGGCGCTTACCCGCGGCAACAGGTCGGCATGGGCGGCTCGCGCATCGAGGCGGCTGCCGGCGGCCTGGGCCTGCGCGCCCTGCACGGCGGGGCTGTCCTGGGCGGCGGCGCGAGCGGCCAGCGCATTGGCGGGGGGCAGCCCCAGTAGCGGCGCGCGCTCGAGCATGGCGGGGGGCGGGGCGCCGGTGAGCTGGGCGAAGCGGGCCTCGGCATTGGCCAGCTGGCGGCGATAGCCGGCCAGGCGCGTGGCGATGCTGGCCGCTACGCTGTCCATCCGCGCGACATCTGCCGGGGCCGATGCGCCGCGCGCGATGCGTTCGGCCAGTGCTGCGCGCATCGTGTCGATCTCGCTGGCGTAGCTGGTGTCGAGCTGGACCAGCATGCGCCCGGCATAGATGTCGTACCAGGCCGCGATGGTGCGCAGGGCAATATCCTCGGCGGCGCTGTCGACGCCCGCGGCCGCGGCGCGCAGCCTTTCGCCTGCCGCGCCGATGCGCCGGTTGCTGGCCCCGCCATCAAACAGCGGCTGATCGAGCGAGACGGTTGCATCGGTGCGCTGCGGCGCGCGCAGGCTTTCGATGGCGTAATCAGGGTTGCTGTCAAAGCTGCGCGAGAGCGTGCGCGTGCTCGAAAAGCCCAGCGTTACCGTGGGCAGTCGGGCGGCGCGGGCCTCGCTGCGGGCGGCGCGGGCCTCATCGC
>DATMUT010000130.1:0-7652 GCA_035563755.1 Novosphingobium sp. | reverse complement strand
GGGGGGGGGGGCAGGGCAGTCGGAGCCGTCGTCAGAGGTCTGGGCCAGCCTGCGGGCATGCAGGACGGGCAAGGTGAGGGCATCACCCAATGTTTGCTTTAGTCTGGATTCGCGCTGGCGAGTGCGAATGATCCATGTTCTGGCGCCCGTGTCGCGGAGCCGCAACATCAGGTCCGGAACCACGGCATCATAGATGAGGCATTCACCAGAAGCTGGCAGATCGAGGCCGGCGATATCGACCAGCGCGAGGTCGAGAGAGCGTTTTCTGCGCATCGTTTTATCCACGTCGTCCGGCTTCAGAAAGCCGGATTGGCGTGCGCCCCAAAGGGAATTCTGGGACACACCGGGGATTTATCCGCGACACTGCAAAGTCCGGCGCATTCACCCAGCCAGGCGATCACTGCCGACCTTTCCGGGCGTTCAAGGTTCCCCTTCCGATCAGCAAGTTATCCGCCAATTCAAGAGTGAGGCGGGCGCATTCGCAGGCTCATGCGGAAGGCCAGACGCACGCCTGAAATGGCGTAAGTTGTAATGCACCGTACGCACGGGTGCTGCGCAGCAATTTTTCCGCTCTTTCAGTACCATGTACGTATGTTGCGTGAACCACAGTTGCTCCATTTAAATGTGGTCTCGGTGGTCTGACGTGCGCTTCGGTCCACCCAATTTGCTGAAAGGACGATGTAAATGCCTGTGATACGGGTGGCGCAAGGCGCAACTGGTCCCGTCAGTCGCTTGCGTTCTTGTGGCAGAGCTCACAGCACCAATAAGCCTTGCTTTTTGTGCGGCGAATAGCGCTGGATGTTCTTCGTCGGCATTATATTCTTATCTCGAAGGCCATTTGGGACGTGGTTGTCCGGATTGCATATTTTTGCGTTTCCGACATTCCTTTCGGGCGGATTGCGCCGGGGCGTTCGATGGAACATGCGACTTCCTCTTCATCTGAACCATGGGATGGAGATCTCCACGAGCCTAAGGAGCTGTCCGCTACAATCGGACGTCAGGCCGTCGAGCGCCTGACCGCCCTGCTGCTTCCCTGGTCTGTAACGCCTGACAACGCAGCGATCGCCATCTTCTTCGAGGCCGGCCGATTGAGTGCCGAACAGCTTGGTAGACCAGGACAGCTCTCGCTCTCGATAATGTTGATGGCAATCGGCGCGGTAGCTGTCGACTTCGTCAGTGACGCTGTTGAAAGCGCAACCTTTGGTCCCATCGCTCAGGTGCTTGGCAAAGCGCGGGTGCTCAGTGGAGCCCCATTCATGTTCTCCGAGAGGGCCGAGTTCGGGCTTCCGCATGAACTTATTCTGCTTCCAGAGATGGAACAGCTTGTCGCCAAATGCGGTGAACTGGCCGCCCTGCAGGGACGGCTGAGTGTCGGGCACCTCCTCGCCGGTTTTGCCGGACTTCCCGAGGCGACGGTCGCCTCTGCACTCCACGATATCGGCGCCGATCAAAAAGCCTTTGAGGCGTTGATCGACATCCAGATCCAGCTCTGCAAATTGGAAGTGCCGCCGGATCAAGACACGGCTGCTTCGGTGCCGCCGCCGTCTTCGGGACCGACCCGGGCTTTCAAGGAGGCAGTTCAAACCGAGCTCGTGACTGACGACCCGGAAGTGGAGCGTGATGCCTTCGGCAGAACGGTGCTGGCAATTGGGCTGGCTCGTCGGCTTCATCGCATCTGGGTTAGCACCAACCGAAGCCCGGGGGCTTCGCCTCAGGGGGAAGCGAAGTCCGCCTTCGTCATCCAGCTTGATGCGCCGTGGGGCGGTGGCAAGACGACATTCGGCAATTTTGTCGCAGCCGTACTCAACCCAGGCTTGGGCTGTCAGGCGGGGGCAGCCGACTTTCTCGAGCGCCGCTACCCAGGACAGGATGTCGGAGGCATTTTCCTCGACGACCCTCCCGCCGACGACACAGCACGGGCGCAGCTGGCCGCAGAAGCGCTCGAGGCACGCCGTCCCTGGATCATCGTCCCATTTAATGCCTGGCGTTGCGAGCATTGCCTCCCACCCTGGTGGGTCTTCTACAAGATGATCCGACGGACATGTTTCAGGTCTGTGCTTCGCGAGGGAACGCAGGCCTGGACGCCCGAACGAAAGGACCGAAGGGCGAGGAAGGGCTCACCTCGGCGGGCCGCTTGGGGCGCTTATGCACGGTTGTGGTTCGCAGAAATCCGCTTTCGCCTCACCAATCCCAAGATCACACTTCTCCTCCTGACGGCTCTGGTCAGCATGGTCAGCCTGGGGTTTATGGACGCATTCGGTTTCTGGGTAAGGATGGTCGATGCCAAGGGCACAGCAACCAGCGGTTTTGCTCTGAGCACGGGCGTAGGATTGCTGCTGTCCGGGATCACCGGGATCAGCTTCATTTGGGCTTTAGGAGCCCTCGTCGCCGAAGCAATCATGCCGGGCAACAATTCGGTGACCGAGCGCCTGAGTTTGGGCGGCGGCGATCCTTTTGAGCGTTTCCGCCATCACTTCGACGCCACTATGCGACGGGTCAAACGGCCGGTTCTGGTTGTGATCGATGACCTCGACCGCTGCAATCCGGCCTTCATCGTCGACCTCATTCGCGGGGTGCAGACCGTATTGCGCAGTTCGCGGGTCATGTTCATGATCCTGGGCGACAGGGAGTGGATCGAGGCCGCTTTCGAGGCGCACTACAGCGCAATGTCCAGCCTGGATGTCGGACCTGAACAATCGCTGGGCGCCCGCTTTGTCGAGAAGGCCATCCAGATGTCGTTCATCCTGCCCAAGCCATCGCATGAAGATCAGGCGATCTATCTGCGTAACGTTCTGCTCGGCGGAGGGGCGCTAGACCCGGTTGCCGTCAGCACATCAGAGCTCCGAATGGTGCGCGAAATGGCTAATACCCTCTCGGCACAGGGAGGAAATGCGCCCTTCGATAGCACGCCGATTGTAGACAAGGCGATGGAGGCTTTGCAGGTAACATCCAGCAGGACAATGGGTGAACCGGATCTGCGTCAGCGGGTCGAACAGGTGGTCAATGACGCATTGGCTATCAATGTCACGGTCGATCACGGGGCCGAGAGCGAAATTGTTCATCAGCTCGAGGCTCTTGCGGGTTGCTTTCCGACGAACCCCCGCCAGGTGAAACGCATCGTCAATGCGATCACCCTTTATTACGCTGTGGCATTGCAGCGCCCGGGGCTTGATCCAGACATGGCGTTTCGCCGGCAATTGACCATTTGGGTCATCTTGATGACCGAGCGACCGGCAACCTGGAAGTTGTTGGCTTCCTGTCCGGACCTTATCGATGCGATCATTGCCGGGGAGCCGGGGGCTGTGCTGGACGCACTGGGTTCCGATAGATTACCTGGCAGCCTGATGGCGACACGAAAACGCGTCGAGCAGGTCCGCTCCGATCCAATCTTGCGCCTCTTGATAGGGGGGCATGAGGCGAGCGGCCATTCCGGGCTGACGGTGCCTACCGCTCGCATTTTGGCAGAGCTGACGCCGTTGCATCACAGCATGAAGCGTCTGGAAGAGGCGGAATAACATGGCTTGGCGGTGGCCCTGATGCAGCTGTGTGGTTTGCTGGTTGAGGCAACAAATCGCCGCCTGTTGAAGTGAGATCCAACTTCCGGCATAATCCCACTGCTTCACCTTCCAGGCGGAGGCTCCTTCAAAAGGAACTTTCGCATGCCCAAGCTCAATATCCGGCTTGATGATGCGCTCTATGAGCAGCTGAGCCGACGCGCGTATGGCGCGCGCCTGCCTTTCTCGGTCTTCTGCCGGCAGGTGCTGGCACAGGCCGCCGATCCCCGAAGCAGCTACATCTATTCTTCGCAGGACGAGATCCTCGCGACGACGATCCAGATCCTCTCTATCCTGGCCACGCACATCGGCCGGCAGTATCCGACGTCCCTGGAAAAGGGGCTTGAGGAGGCCCGTGCGATCCTCGCCGAGCGTGGGTTGCTGGCTGAGGCGAAATTCTCATGAGCATCTTTCGCAACGATACGGTCGGCTCCTGGACCAGGGGCGGGCAGGCGATCGTCCACAATCTGAGGATGACGACGCAGGTCTTCTTCCAGACCGGCCTGGCTGGGCTGGCGTTATGGGTTCTGGGCACGCTCTGGTACGCGCTCGAGAAATCCACTGCCTATGACCGCTTCGTTCTGGTCAAGCTCGCCGAGGCCGCAATCAAGGTCGATGCGGCGCAGGGCACGAACGATCCGGTCGACTTCCATACACCGGACGGCGTCGCCTATCGGACCTCAGCCGACTGGTTGCTCGCCTCGAGACTGGCAGCCGATACACTCCACCGCTTCGAGGTCTATCTGCTGCACGGCGCGCTGGTGTCCGGCGTTTTTGCGCTCTGCGCACTGACCTATGCCTGGGTTTATTTCACGCGCACCGGCAAGGGGCTCGGCTCGAACGAATATCTGCGCGGCGCCCGCTTCGGCACCATCGGCCAGATCCGCCGCGCGCTGCTGCGCGAGCGGAAAGGGGCATTCACCATCGGTGGCGTACCGGTGCCCGCCGCTTACGAACCTGAACACATCCTGCTCTGCGGCGCGCCAGGGACAGGCAAGACCAACATCATCGTCAAGATGCTTGCCGGCATCCGCCAACAGGGCAAACGGGCTATTGTCTACGATACCGCCGGCACCTTCGTGGAGAAATTCTACCGCCCGGACATCGACACTCTGCTCAATCCTCTCGATGCCCGCACGGCGCATTGGTCGCCCTGGGTCGATGTCCCCCAAGACTATCATTACGATCAGATCGCGGAGTCGGCGATCCCGGAAAAGACCGGCGATCCGTTCTGGGCCAAGGCCGCGCGCGGCACGCTGGTGGCGGTGCTGCGCAAGCTGGCGCAGCAGAAGCACACCTTCATCTCGGTGCTGCTGTTTCGCCTTTTGCGTTCGCGTCTCAAGGACCTTGCAACCTATGTCGCCGGGACGGACGCCGCCGCTTTCATCTCGCCCGAGGGTGAGCGGACCTCGGCCGGGATCCAGGCTGAACTCGCTTCGGTCATGCGCAGCTTCGCCTATCTTGACGATACTGAGGATGGCTTCTCGATCCGTGATTGGGTCGAGCGTGGAAGTGACGGGAGTTGGCTGTTCATCACGGTCAAGGCCGACCAGCTGCCGTCCCTGCGGCCGCTCATCACCGTCTGGCTGGACATCGCCATCAGCGCGATCATGAGTCTGAAGCCCGATCGCGATCGTCGCCTCTATTGCGTGATCGACGAATTGCCGACGTCGCAGAAGTTGCCCTCGCTGTCTGATTTTCTGGCCCGGGCGCGCAAATATGGTGGCTGTGGTATCCTGGGCTTTCAGTCCTATCCCCAGCTCGAGGCGACCTACGGCATTCAGGATGGGGCGGCGATCACCGGCTACTGTTCGACCTGGGTGGCGTTGCGCGCCAATGACACGCCGACGGCCAAACATGTCTCGGAGAACCTGGGCCAGGTCGAACAGATCGAGGCCAATGAGGGCATGAGCTACGGCGTCAATGACATGCGTGACGGGATCAATCTCTCACGCATGCAGGTGACACGGCCGCTGGTGATGCACACGGAGGTCACCAACCTGCCCAACCTTTCGGGCTTCCTGCGCTTCGGGCACAATCAGCCGGTGGTGCGCTTTACCGACAGCTACAACACCTTGCCCGATATCGCGCCCGGCTTTGTGGAGCGCGCAAGTCCACCCAGGCCGCATGTGCTTGCCGAAAAGCTCATCCAACTGGTCAAGGCGGAGGGCCGCTTGCGCGAAGCTGCAGGGCAGGAGGTGTCCGACATAGCGGCACCCAAGCGTAAGCCCCGCGATACGGGCGACAAGACCAACGAGCAGCCGAGGCGAGGGCGCGCTTCACCACCAACCAGCCAGGGAGATCTGTTCGCGACTGGGAGCGCGGATGGACGGGCAACTGTTCCCGAAGACAATGGCGGGGCGGGGGATATTCTGCCGACAGGCGATGAATTTTTCACGGTTGAGGCCATCCCGAATGCACCGGCCGAGCAACTGCCACTGCCGACGCGAGATGTCTGGGGAATGATGGCCCCCGGCGTAAGGCGAAACCGGCATGATCCATCCTGTCCGCCTCAAGGGCGTGCCTGCCAATATCGCCCGCTATTACACGGTGGGGGATTACTACACCAAAGGAGGTGACGAGCCCTCGGAATGGGGCGGCGCCATGGCCACCGATCTGGGCCTGTCAGGCAAGGTCGATCCGACCATTTTCAAGGCTCTACTGGCGGGCAAGGTCGGCGAACAGCAATTGGGGCGATATCGCGATGGCGTGATCGAGCATCACCCCGGCTGGGACTTTGCGGTCAATGCGCCAAAGTCGGTCTCGCTCATGGGGCTGATGGCGAATGACGAGCGCATTCTGGCTGCTCATGAGCATGCGGTGGGCGGCGCGCTGGCCTATCTCGAAGAGCATGCGGCCCTTCGCCGGCGGCAGGAGGGCGAGATCGTTCATGTGACCACTGGGCGTCTGCTTTTCGCACGCTTTACCGAACATGCCAGTCGCGAGCTGGACCCGCATCTGCACACCCATGTGGTGGTCATGAACATGACAAACAGCGGCGCGGGGGAGCCGATGGTCAGCCTGGAAACCCGCGCGATGTTTGCCGAGCAGATGGTGGCCGGCCAGGTCTATCGCAACGATCTGGCCCACCGTCTGCGCGAGCTGGGGTATGAGGTGGAGCACGATCCACGCAGCGGCCTGTTCGAGGTAAGGGACGTCCCCAAAGAGCTTGTAAGGCAGTTTTCCACGCGCGCCGAGCAGATCGAAGTCCATGCGCGGGAGCATGGGCATGAAGGGCAGGCCGAACGCCGCAAGTCCTTCTTTGCAACCAGACCCAGAAAGGAAAGGATCGATCTTGCCGGCCTGCGCCCGCGCTGGATTACGCGCGCAGGCTCTCATGCTGAAACGCTGGCCCAGATAAAGGCGCAGGCCGAAGAGCGTGGAGAGCGGACCTTGTCGCCAGAACCCGCCGTGGCCGCCCGCGCGATGCTGTTCGGCATCCGGCAGAGTGAGAGTGGCGAGGCGGTGAACAATCTCGGACGCATGTTCCGGCTGGCGCTGGCAAGTCATGTTGGCGAGGTGCGCCTCGCCGACATTCGCCCGTTGGCTGACGGCCATGAGGCCCGGCGCAAGCTGTTGGCGACCAGAGAGCCGAGCGGCGGCGAGCTTCATACCAGGGGGCGCACGACCCGCGCGACCGCGAGGCTTGAGCAGTCGCTGGCCATGCATCTTGCCCTATCGCTGAACGATGCGCGTCCGGTCGCTTCGGCAGACCGATTGCTCGATGTTCTTGGTGGGGCAGGGCTTACCCCGGCCCAAGAACAGGCACTTGTGCAGGTCGCCCTGTCTACGGACCGCATCAATGCCATCCATGGCGTGGCCGGGGCGGGCAAATCGACGCTGGTTCAGGCACTGGTGGCAGGCGCCCGGCCTGACACTGTGGCCATGGCGCTGGCGCCGACCTCCTCAGCTGCGGCGGAGCTGGGAGCGAAGGCTGGAATCGAGTCACGGACCGTGGCCAGTCTGCTGGCCGGAGGTGGCCGTGGTCTCGGCCCCTCGCATTTGCTGGTGGTCGATGAGGCGGGACAGTTAGCACTACTTTGGCAGAAAAGTGATTTTTGGGATTCCCTTAGCGGCGAATGCGTGATTCATGAGGAG
>DATMUT010000129.1:0-3980 GCA_035563755.1 Novosphingobium sp. | reverse complement strand
CATCGCCCGCAAGCTGACCCGCGAGCTGGACCTGGCCGAAACGCGCCACCGCGGCTGAGCGGCTGAGCGCCACCGCGGCTAAACAGCGGCGCGGCCTGGCTCAGGCGGCAGGAACGATGGCGATCGCCAGCGGGCTGCCACCAGCCGCGATGTCGATCAGGCGGTCGATGTTGGGGTGAGCGCCGGGGCGGTTGCGCGCGTCGGGCGTATGCTCGCCAAACACCAGCAGGCCATGCTCGGCCGCCGCCGCGTTCAGCGCGCCAAAGCCCAGCTGCAAATATTGGTACACCGCCAGCGAGCCCTGCTTGCCGGGCGCGTTCTCGATGGTGGCCACAACAGCCCCTGCCGCATCGACCAGATCGATGCGCGCCACCGCATCGATGGGCGGCAGCTGCGCCAGATTGTCCTTGAACGTCGCAACCGGTTGGATCGTGGCCAGCATATGTCAAATTCCCGCAACTGATGAGCGCGCGCTCATACACCTTTGGCCGGCAAAGGGCAGTGGCATTTGCCCGCGCGCCGCGATAAAGGGCGCCCACACAGGCAGACATTTCAGGCAGACAGCAAACCCATGGCCCGCAAGCATTCCAAGCGCGACCCTTACGGCGACCTGCATAACGAGCAGGACGAGGAAGCAGCGCCGCCGCCCGTGCCCTGCTGGCTGTGCGGGCGCCCCACCGGCACGACCATCGTGTGGCACCACCCCGTGCCCAAAAGCCGCGGCGGGCGCGATGTCGTGCCCATGCACGGCATCTGCCAGCAAACGCTGATCGCCAATTTCACCAATTCCGAACTGCAGCGCTACGGCATGGATGTCGAAGGGCTGCTGGCCAATCCGGCGGTGCGCAAATTCGTCGACTGGGTGGCCAACAAGGACCCCGACTTCACCGCCACCATTGCCAAGAAGCAGCGCTGAAGCGGGGCCTTTTGCGGTTTAGCGCGGCAGCAGGCGCATCGCATCGACGGTGAACTTGATGCCCACCACCCAGGCGTTGGGGATGCTGCCCGCGCGCAGCGGCGCGCCCGACGAGTCAGGGTGCAGTACATATTGCACGTTGGGCGAAACGCGCAGCGCCCGGTTCACCTGCGCGCCATAAGCCAGCTCCATCATGATCTCGTCGCGGTGCGCGTCAGGGCGCCCGCCGGCCGCCACGCGCAGCGCATTCATGCGCGCCATGGCCAGATCGCTGAAATGCTGGTCGTTGATGACAAAGCCGATCGTGTCCTCGTCTCGGCCGCGCCATGTGCCGGTCTGCACCAGCCCGAGGTCGAAATAATGGCTCTCCTCGACCCGGCCCGAGATATTGGCCATGGCCACGCCAAACACCGCCAGCCCGCGCTGGCTGTTGGGGTCTGGCCGGGTCAGCACCTGGTCGAAGCGCAGATACAGGCCGCTGCGCCCCTTGAGCATGGCCGGCGCCCGCCCGCTCAGCGCCGCGATGCCGCCTGATGCGTCGCGCAAGGGGTCGGCATAGGTGCCCCGATCGACCCAGCCGCCAAGGATGACGTGGCGCGGCAGGCGCGCGGTGGCATAGGTCGAGCCATAGCCCAGCTCGAACGGCACGATAAAGCCCGTGCCGCCCTTGAAGCTCAGGCTGAAGCCGTTGTCGTCGGGCGCCTTGCGGTTGGGGTTCACCTCATAGATGCCGACATGGGCGAACCAGTCGCGCGCCACGGTCAGCTTCACCTTGGCCATCCAGCTTGAGGCGGGAAAATAGGTGAAGTTGCTGTCCTTGAACACCATCGTGGGGTTGCCGCAGGTGCTGTTCGACTGGAAATTGCAGTATAGCGGCGAGGTCAGGAAATGGATGTTGGCCTGGCTCTTGCCCGCCTCGATGTCGACCGCGCCGTGCAGCAGCTTCTGCTCATAGGTCAGAATGGCCAGATGCGTGTTCTGCGTGCCCCAGATTTCCTGCACCGAGGTGTTGTTGCCCAGCGCGATGTTCGACAGGCTTGGCCCATGCCGGTTCGTCACCGCCACATGCAGGCTGCCGCCCGTCACCCCCGCCACCCGGCCCAGATCGACATCGGCGCCCACATAGACCTGCCCGGCATAGGCGGTCTTCTGGCTGAGCCCGCCGGTCAGGTTCGAGGCTGCCTCGCCGGTATAGCTGAGCGAGAGGGCCAGGCCCTTCTCGGCCAGTCGGTCGGCCAGGTTTTTCGTACCTTGAGCAGAGGTCGCCTGTTCGGCAACCGCCGGCGTGCCGGCATCGGGCGATGCCTGCTGCGCCTCCGGCAAAGCCTGCTGTGCCTGCGCCTGCGGCACAAAACCGGCCACCCCCACGGCGATCACTGCCGCGAGCCCTTTGTTCGCTATCATGGAAAGAACCCTCTCGACCCTGATTTGATATGATTTTACGTGCCGGGCCTGCCCTCAGGCCCGGCTGCTCATGCCTGCGCCACGGGGCGCTTGAGCACCCCCACCAGCACCGCGCTCACCAGCGTGCCAGCCACCAGCGCCAGCGCATAACCGCCCAGATGCGTGACCGCTCCGGGAATGGGCAGCACGAAGATGCCGCCATGCGGCACGCGCAGCTCCACACCAAAAGCCATGGCCACCGCCCCCGCCACCGCAGACCCCGCCATCAGCGAAGGGATGACGCGGAAGGGGTCGCGCGCGGCAAAGGGGATCGCCCCCTCTGACACAAAGGCCAGCCCCAGCACGGCGGCCGCGCTGCCTGCCTCGCGCTCTTCGGGAGTAAAGCGGTTGGCGAACAGGCGCGTGGCCAGCGCCAGCGCCAGCGGCGGCGTCATGCCCGCTGCCATGACCGCGGCCATGGGCGTGTAAACCTGCGCCGAAATCAGCGCGACCGAGAAGGCATAGGCCGCCTTGTTGACCGGCCCGCCCACGTCAAAGGCCATCATCGCCCCCAGAATGACGCCCAGCAGGATCGCGCTCGACCCTTGCATGGCGCGCAGCCATTCAGTCAGGAACGCCAGAGCCGCCGCCACGGGCGCCCCCACCGCATAGATCATCAGCAAACCCGTGAGCAGCGTGCCCAGCATGGGCAGGATCAGCACAGGCTTCAGCCCCGTCAGGTTCTTGGGCAGCACGATGAGGCGGTTCAGCCCCGCCACCCCATAGCCCGCGACAAAGCCCGCCACGATGCCGCCCAGAAAGCCGGCCCCCATATTGGCCGCCAGCATGCCGCCAATCATGCCCGGCGCAATGCCCGGCCGGTCGGCAATGGAAAAGGCGATATAGCCCGCCAGCGCCGGCACGATGAGCGCAAAGCCGCCCTTCGCGCCAATCTGGAACAGCGCATGGGCCAGCGTGCCGGCCGCGGCATCCTCGTTGGCGTGAATGCCTCCCAGCGCAAAGGCCAGCGCGATCAGCAAGCCGCCCGCCACCACGAAGGGCAGCATGAAGGACACGCCGGTCATCAGGTGCTTGTAGGGGCCGGCCCGCTTCGCGCCGCTCTCGGGGGTCTGGCTGGTGCTGGTCGCGCCCTGTTCGACCACCGCCTCGGCCAGCGCCTTTTCGATCAGCGCCGCGCCGCCGGTGATGGCCGGCTTGGTGTTCGAGACAAAGACGCGCTTGCCGGCAAAGCGGCTGCGGTCCACCTCGCGGTCGGCAGCGATCAGCACCACGTCGGCCGCGGCGATGTCGGCGTCAGACAGCGGATTGCCCGCCCCCACCGACCCTTGCGTCTCGACCTGCAGGACGTAGCCCAGCTGGCGCGCGCCTTCCTGCAGGCCCTCGGCGGCCATGAAGGTATGCGCGATGCCCGTGGGGCACGAGGTGACGGCCACGATGCGCGGAACACTTTTACCCGGCGCAGGCTGGGCCAGCGCCGCGCCCAGCGACGCATCGGGATTGGCCAGCACCGCCTCGATGGTCAGGCGCTTGTGCGCCCGCCCCTCGATCAGCGGATCGGCCACCCCATCGGGCGCGACAAAAAGCAGCGCGGCGTCATCCAGCGGCGTCACGGGGTTGATCACCCCTTGGGCGGTGCGCAGCTCGATCTCGACAGGCTGGC
>DATMUT010000128.1:0-2840 GCA_035563755.1 Novosphingobium sp. | reverse complement strand
CGAGGTGACGCACAGGCGGACATTGGCCGGCCGCGCCTCGACCCCGCCTTCGAGCCATGAGCGCAGCGCGCGCGGTCCGGCGTTGTCGCCCTCCTTGAAGCCCAGATCGTCGATGAAGACGAGGAAGCGGCGCTCGACCTTGCCCAGCGTGGTGAACAGGCTGACCAGCGAGGAGAGCGCGTCGGGCGCCACCTGGATGAGCGCGATGGCGCCGGGGTGGGCGGCATCGGCGGCGCGCACGCTGGCCCGCGTCAGCGCCGATTTGCCCATGCCGCGCGCGCCCCACAGCAGCATGTCATGCGCCGCATGGCCCGCCGCCAGACGCGCGACATTGGCCACCACCACATCCTTTTGCGCATCAATCCCGCGTAGCATTGCCAGATCCGGCGCTTCCAGCCGCTCGACCCCGCGGGGGGCTACCCCGTCCCACACATAGGCCGGATGCGCCAGCCAATCGAGCGCCGGCAGGGCAGGGGGGGCCATCCGCTCGAGCGCGGCGGCAATGCGGGCGAGAAGCTCGCCCTTCTTGGGATGGGTCACGCGAAATTCCTTTGCGTCATGGGGGCTTGCAAGCCGGAAAGCCGCAGCCAAGCGCAGGCCCCCTGATGCGCCTCAGGAAGCCAGCGCTTGGCTGTCGAGTTCGTAGAGCAGAGCAGCGCCGCCCATGGCAAGCGCCTTCTGCCCGCGCGCCTCGGCGGCGATGTGGTGAGCGAAATAGCGCGCGATCACGGGTTTGGTGGCGGCCAGCGGGCCATCTGCCGCCCCGGTGGCCAGGGCGCGCGCCTGCCGGTGCAACTGCCAGCCAGCCACGGCCACGGCGCACATTTTCAGGAAAGGCACGCTGCCGGCAAGCCGGTCGTCAAGGGTGGCAGTCTCGACCATCCAGCGGCCCACCTGCGCGCAATCGAGCGCAAGGGCGGCCAGATCGGGCGCATCGGCGCATTCCTGCGCGATGTCGGCCATAAGCGTGGCCAGCACGGCGCCATTGTCCACGCCCAGCTTGCGCGTGACCAGATCGGCGGCCTGAATGCCGTTGGTGCCCTCGTAGATGGCGGCGATGCGGATGTCGCGGTAATGCTGCGCCGCGCCGGTTTCCTCCATGAAGCCCATGCCGCCGTGGACCTGCACGCCAAGGCTGGCGACTTCCTCGCCGGTATCGGTGCCCCAGGCCTTCATCAGCGGCACCAGCAGGTCGGCGCGGGCCTGCGCCCCCTCCACGCCCAGCGCGCCGCGATCGACTTGCCCTGCGGTGTAGTACAGCAGCGCCCGCGCGCCTTCGGTCAGGCTGCGCATCCGCAGCAGCATGCGGCGCATGTCGGGGTGCTCGATAATGGCCACAGGCGCCTTGTCGGCAGCGCCGGCGCGGGGCGATTGCACGCGGGTTTGCGCATAGTCGCGCGCCTTCTGCCAGGCCGCCTCGGCCACCTGCACGCCCTGGCTGCCGACATTGATGCGGGCCGAATTCATCATGGTGAACATGGCCTTCAGCCCGGCGTTTTCAGCCCCCACCATCTCGCCGATGCATTCGCCATTCTCGCCAAAAGCCATGACGCAGGTGGGCGAGGCGTGGATGCCCAGCTTGTGCTCGAGGCTGACCACATGCACGTCGTTACGCTCGCCCAGCGAGCCATCGGCCCCCACATGGAACTTGGGCACGACGAACAGCGAGATCCCGCGCGAGCCGGCCGGCGCCCCCGGCGTGCGCGCCAGCACCAGATGGACGATGTTCCCGGCCAGATCGTGCTCGCCCCAGGTGATGAAGATCTTGGTGCCGGTGATGCGCCATTTGCCGGCATGCAGCCCATCGGCAATGGGGGTGGCGGTGGCGCGCAGGGCGCCGACATCGCTGCCCGCCTGCGGCTCGGTCAGGTTCATCGTGCCGGACCATTCGCCACTGACCAGCCGGGGCAGATACATCGCCTTTTGCGCCTCGCTGCCGTGGTGGTGCAGCGCCTCGATCGCGCCCACGGTCAGCATGGGCAGCAGCGAAAACGCCATGTTGGCCCCGCCCAGCGATTCGAGCACGCAGGCCGCCAGCGTGAAAGGCATGCCCTGCCCGCCAAAGTCCTCTGGCCCGGCAATGCTGTTCCAGCCGGCCTCGACATAATCGCTATAGGCTTTGGCAAAGCCTTCGGGCAGGCGGACGGTGTCGCCCTCCTGCACCGCGCCCTGCCGGTCGCCCACGCGGTCGAGCGGGGCCCATTCGCCGGCTGCCAGTGCGCCAATCCCTTCGGCAATCGCCTCGACCAGATCGGGCGAGAGGCTGGAAAAGCGATCGTGCGTGGCCAGTTCATCGATGCCGGCGCACACGCGCATGGCGAGAATCTGGTCGCTGACGGGCGGGGTGTAAGGCATATCGCTCATCCTCTGACGGCCGCAGGCTGGCGGCTTTGTGCTTGGCTTTATCGCATGCGCGCCTATAGCCAAGCCCCATGCGCGAGAATGCAGGCCACATAATAGTTCCGGCAGACGGTGAGGGCATCGCCCGGGCCGCAGAAACGCTGCGCGGCGGCGATCTGGTGGCCGTGCCGACCGAGACGGTTTACGGCCTGGCTGCCCGCGCCAACAGCGACGCGGCGGTTGCGGCGATCTATCGCGCCAAGGGGCGGCCCGATTTCAACCCGCTGATCGTGCATGTGCCCGACATGGCCGCAGCCGGCGCGCTGGCGCAGGTGGACGCGCGCGCGCAGGCGCTGGCGGATGCCTTCTGGCCCGGCCCGCTGACGCTGGTGCTGCCCCTGCGTGCCGATGCCGGGTTGGCCGCGGCGGTAACGGCGGGCCTGCCCACCGTTGCGTTGCGCTGCCCCGCCCATCCGATCATGCGCGCGATTTTGGATGCG
>DATMUT010000127.1:0-2762 GCA_035563755.1 Novosphingobium sp. | reverse complement strand
CCCCTGCCGCTCAGGATCAGGCCAGATGGTTGGGTTTGCGCGGCCTGCCATTGCCCGTCGGGGTCGATAATGGCCAGGCCCTGGCTGATGAGGGCTGCATCGATCCGGGGCGTTTGGGTAAAGAGGGCGGCCAGCACCGGCAGATGCTCGCTCGCAACGGCTGGCGTATCGCTCATGCGCGCGGCGCCGGCGGGCAAGGGCGGCTGGCGTGGCGGCCAACAAGCTGATTGCGTTTCGACACTGCCGCGGCCTCCCTTGACAGGGAAGGCGTAGCAGGCAGGCCTTAAGGAAAGGCTGAAAGGCCGCCCGGGCGCGCGTCTGGCCAGCGGTGGCCTTGGCGCGGCGCCCTTCGCAAGGCAGGCGGTGCTGGTTCAAAAGGCGTAGGCTATGCCCGCGCCAAAAGTCCATTGATTGGCCGTGCCCACCAGGCTCGTGATGGGAGTGGCCGCGGCGCTGCCCGTCAGTCGCGCATAGCTGAGCCCGGCGACAACGGAAAAACCTCCGTCTTTCAGATTGTTGTTCAGATCATGCGCGACGATGAGCTGCGCGCCATAGCTGCGCAGGCCGCCATGGGCCTGATAGGCCGGCAGGCCGCTGGCCGCCGCCTGCAGCGGGGTGATCGTGTAGTTGTAGCGCGCGTAGGTATCGTCGACGATGTCGCCAAACGCCGAGACCGAGGCGACCGTGCCCTTGCCCACCGGGGTGAAATAGCTGACCGAGGGCGAGATGATCTGCCCCTTCATGCGCCCGGTGATGTCCCAGCGGATGTCGCTGCCAAAGCTGAGCGAATCATAGGGCGTGATCAGCTTGTGCACCGCGATCGCCCCGGTAACGCCCGCCTCGAACCAGGGGCGCAGGCGGCCCAGCGCCGCCACCTGCGGGTTGTCCACTTTGCCCGAGCGGTTGGCGTCGTATTTGATGACAGGCCCCAGCGCGAAGGTCACCTTGCGCTGATGACCGGCGCTGGCCCTGTCGGGAATGATGTCGATTGCCAGCCCGGCCCCGCGCGAGCTGAAGTTGAACGGTCCCAGCCGGCCAATGAGGCCAATGCCCGGCGTGAGGCTGAGCTTTTTCGCGCCGTCATATTGCGGGGTGAAGCCGCCACCGGCCGCCACCACCAGAAAATTGCCGTCGAACACCGTGTGGTCGCTGCCGCCAAAGGGGGCCGAGAAAAGCAGGCCGCCCCTTTGCGGCACGGCGGCCAGATTGCGGGTTGCGGGGTCGGCGGTCTGGCTTGCGTGGCGGGGCTGCGTCAGGTCGCCGGTGACAATCGGCGTGGTGCTGGCCAGCGCCAGAGTATCATCGCCGCCCGGCTGGGCGATACCGGCGGCATCGGCTCCGGCCCATGCCCTTGCGCTCATGCCCGGCCCGGCCCCCAGTGCGGCGCCCAGTGCAACCCCTGTCAGGGCCACCAGCAGCAGCCCTTTCCGGCCCCTGCGCGCCCGCCCGGGCGAAAGCGGCGCGGGCAGCTTGCCGGACCGGGCGGCGGCATGGGTGCTGGGCGCAAGCGTTGCGGTCATGGTCTGGCTCCCTGTTTGGCGCGCGGGGGCGCCAGTGTTGCGGCAGGCATTGGCTGACGGTGGTTTTGCCCTGAGTGTCGTGTTGCCCTGTAACTGTATTACGCGAATACCATTGTCTGGTTGCCCCACTTGGATCAAACACGTAAAACTTTCTGGCATATGATGGGTACCGACATGGATGTGGCCGTCCTGGGGGGTGGGCTTGCAGGCGCCCTCGTGGCGCTGGCGCTGCGTGCCCGCAGGCCCGAATTGCGGCTGTGTGTGGTCGAGAAGGGGCCGGTCTTTGGCGGCAACCACCTGTGGTCTTTCTTTCCTTCCGACATCGCGCCCGAACATGGCTGGCTGATCGATCCGCTGGTGGTGGCGCAATGGGGGGCTTATGAAGTGGCCTTTCCCGCGCGCGGGCGGCAGCTGGGCAGCGGCTATCGCAGCATCGAGAGCGCGCGGCTCGACGCGGTGCTGCGCGAGCGCCTGCCGCCCGAGGCGCTGCTGTGCGGGGCCGATGTGGTGCAGGTGCGCCCCGATGGCTTCACGCTGGCCGACGGGCGCAGCTTTCGCGCAGGGGCGGTGATCGATGCGCGCGGGCTGGCGGCTTTCCCGCATCTGCAGGGGGGCTGGCAGACCTTTCTGGGGCAGAGCCTGCGGCTGGAGCGGGCGCATGGGCAGGCCCGGCCGATGGTCATGGACATGCGGGTCGAGCAGTTCGATGCGCTGCGTTTCATGTACGCGCTGCCCTTTGCCGAGGACGAGATCTTCCTCGAGGACACCTATTACACCACCGATCCGGCGATCGACCGGGCTTTGCTGGGCGGGCGCATTGCCGCCTATGCCCGGGCACGGGGCTGGCAGGCGGGCGAGGTGCTGCGCGAGGAGACAGGCTGCCTGCCGGTCGTGGCCGGGGGCGACTTTGCCGCCTTCTGGGCCGCTGGCGAGGCAGGGGTGGCGCGGATTGGCGTGCGCGCGGGGCTGTTCCATCCTTTGACCGGTTACTCGCTGCCGGTGGCGGTCGAAACGGCGCTGATGATCGCCGCGCTGCCCGACCTGTCGGCCAATGCGCTGCATGCCGCCTGCACACAGCGCGCCCATGCCCACTGGCGGGCGGGCGCCTATTACCGCATGCTGGCCCGCATGCTGTTTGCCGCCCCCGCGCCGCAGCAGCGCTGGCGGGTGTTTGCGCATTTCTATCGGCTCGACGAAGCGCTGATCGAGCGGTTCTATGGCGGGCGGATGCGCTGGCGCGAC
>DATMUT010000126.1:0-3533 GCA_035563755.1 Novosphingobium sp. | reverse complement strand
CGAAGTAGAACCACTGCCCATAAGACATGATGCCCATGAGAAAACTCAGTATAATGGGCAAGACGAAAGCGAATTCGACAACGGCTGCGCCGCAATTGCACTCACGAATCCGCTTGATCGAGACGAACCATGCCACAGGTCTGCTCCCCCGCTGTGTTGGCTCGATTGTGTCAGCGAAGGTGATCGAATCGGTGAAGGCAGGTTTATCGAATTTGCCAAACAATCTGCATATTTTTCTGAAGAGGCAGATGCTCAATCAATTGATTGTGGGTGATTTTATTATATGGTTTATTTCGCCTTAAGACGCGCCGGGCCAAATTCGCATTTCATGCAAATTTCGCTTTCGATCGATCGGGCGATCAGGCCAATCGGGCATACCCGCAAGTCACCAAGACGCAGTCTTAACAGGGTGGGTGTGTATTAAACGCTAATGAGGCGCCTGTGATCGCGAGGCCGGCGATTATTTTGCCTGGGCCAGGCGGCGCATGGCTTGCGGGGGCTGGCCAAAAGCGCGCAGAAAGGCACGGCGCATGCGCTCCGGGTCGTGAAAACCATGGCTCGCGGCGATCTGCTCAATGGGCATGGGGCTGTTTTCGACCCGTTCGCGCGCGACTTCCAGCCTTAGCCGCTCGACGGCTTTGGCTGGGCTCATATCCATCTCGCGGGTGAAGGCGCGGCTGAAATTGCGCGGACTCATCCCGGCCTGTGCGGCCAGCATTTCGACGCTCAGCCGCTGGTCGAGGTGGGCGCGCATCCAGTCGAGCAACGGCGCGAACTGCCCGCTTTCGCCGCCCATGTCGGCCAGCGCCGAGAATTGCGACTGCCCGCCCGGACGGCGGAAATAGACGACCATTTCCTGCGCCACGCGGCGGGCCAGATCTTCGCCCAAGTCATCTGCGATCAGGGCAAGCGCCAGATCGATGCCCGCCGAAATTCCCGCTGAGGTCCACACATAGCCGTCGCGGATATGAATGCGGTCCGGCTCGACCGTCACTTCGGGAAACAGCCGCGCGAGCAGCTTGGCGCGCCGCCAGTGGGTCGTCACCCGCCGCCCGTCGAGCGCGCCCGCGCCGGCCAGCAAAAACGCCCCCGAGCAGACGCTGCACAGCCGCCGCACCGTGCCTGCCCTCTGCCGCAGGAAGTCGGTATGGAGCGTATCGCGCATGGCATCGCGACTGCCATTACCGCCCACGACGATGAGCGTGTCGACCATGCCGGCATGCTGGGTGCTGACCGTTTCCAGCGCCACACCCGATGAACTGCGGATCGCCCCGCTGCTGGCTGAGAGCAGGACCAGTCGATAGGCACCCCCAGCCATGCGCCCCGCGATCTCGAAACTGGTGATCGGCCCGCAGGCATCGAGAAGCTGGAAGTCTTCGTAAAGGTAGAGGGCGATCGTGCGGGTCATGGCTTAAAATGAGGGATCATTGTCATTTCGTCAAACCCCATTTCGCGCGACAAGACGCCTGTCGCCAAGAGGAGGCCCGCATGACCCAACACCCGTTCCGCATTGTTTTTGCCGTGTTCCCAGGCATGACCCAGCTTGATTTCACCGGACCGCATCAGTTTCTCTCGCGCCTGCCCGACAGCGAAACGCTGGTGGCTAGCCGCGATGGCGGCGATGTCGCTGCCGATGGGCTGGTGTTTGCCGGCACGCGGCGTTTGGCCGACATCCAGGCCTGCGACCTCATTTGCGTGCCGGGCGGTGTCGCGGCCACACAGGTCGCGCTCGACGAGGCGTTTATTGCGCAGGTGCGGCGCCTTGGCCTGGGCGCTCGCTATGTGACCTCTGTTTGCACCGGGTCACTCATACTAGGGGCCGCGGGCCTGTTGCAGGGCAAGCGAGCCGCCTGCCATTGGGCGTGGCGACATCTGTTGCCCCTGTTCGGCGCCACACCCGATGCAGCCCGCGTGGTGCGCGACGGGAGCGTTATCACCGGTGGCGGGGTGACGGCTGGGATTGATTTCGCGCTGGCGGTGCTGGCCGAACTGGGCGGGGAGCGTTTGGCGCAGACGCTGCAACTGGCGCTTGAATATGCGCTCGCGCCGCCATTCGATGCCGGCACGCCCGATACCGCACCTCGCGAAGTGCTGGCTGGCTATGAGCCGCGTATCGCTGCCATCATGCCACTGCGCGAAGCTGAAGCACGCAAGGCCGCTACCCTGTTGGAGAACGTTCAATGACCCGTCCACCACTGCCGCCCTTCACCGCCGAAACCGCCGCGCAAAAGGCGCGCATGGCAGAAGACGCATGGAACAGCCGCGACCCTGAAAAGGTAGCGCTGGCCTATACGCCCGACAGCCGGTGGCGAAACCGAGCGGATTTCATCACCGGCCGCGCGCAGATCATAGCCTTTCTGGCTGGGAAATGGGTGCGGGAACACGAGTATCGGCTTATCAAGGAGGTATGGGCCTTCAGCGACGCGCGCATCGCGGTTCGCTTCGCCTATGAATGGCACGATGAGAGCGGCCAGTGGTGGCGTTCCTATGGCAACGAGAACTGGGAGTTCGACGAGGCCGGGCTGATGCGTCACCGCCTGGCCAGCATCAACGACCTGCCCATCGCCCCCAACGAGCGCCTTTTCCACTGGCCGCAGGGCCGCCGCCCCGACGACCACCCTGGCTTGTCAGAGCTTGGCCTTTAAGCTGCCTCGATCAGGATGGTGTCGATGGTGAAAGACCCATCCTGCTCGATGGCGAAATGGGCGGCGACTTCGCTGCTGGCCAGGCCTTGCAGCGTTCGCACGGCTGCGGCGCGGTCGCTCGAGGTGCGCATACGGGCGGTCCATTCGGCAAAGTCCATGCGCAGGCGGCCTTTGGTGAGGGCGGTGATGGCAAAGCCGGCCTTGGCCAGCATCGCGCTCCACTGGGCTTCGCTGTAATTGCGCACATGCGACGGGTCGCGCAGCAGTTCGACGGCTTGCAGATGCGTATCGGCAGCAGCCATCGCCGGTGCGATCACATCGGCAAATACCGCGCGACCGCCCGGGCGCAAGACCCGACGCGCTTCGGCCAGGCCTGCTGGCACATCCTGCCAGTGATGTGCTGAAAAACGGCATGCCAGCATGTCGAACGTGGCATCGGCAAAGGGCAGGGCGGCAGCCGATGCGCAGCACGTCTCGATATTGCCAATGCCGCGCCGGGCGGCCTCGGCCTTTACTGCGGCCGTCATGTCGGGCGAGAGATCGCTGGCGATGACTTGAGCCGAGTGGGGGGCCATGGCGAAGCCCACATGGCCCCCGCCACAGCCCAGATCGAGCGCGCGGGCCGGTGCATGCTGTGCGGCGATGGCAGCGATACGTTGCAGGTCGGCGCCCTGGGCATGGGCTGCGCTGGCGATATAGGCCTGCGCGCGCGGGCCGAACTGGTTTTGAACGAGATGATCGTGCTGAGGGGTCATGTCTGTCTCCTTGCCCTCACGGTTGCGCTGTCATTTAGCCTGTTACAATGGATAAACTTATCCTGTTATAAGGCTTGTCATGATCGAGCCGGAACAACGCAGATTGCTGGGAGCCTTTGTGCGCGCGCGGCGC
>DATMUT010000125.1:0-2591 GCA_035563755.1 Novosphingobium sp. | reverse complement strand
GGCGGGCCGCGCCGCGCAAGGCGTGGCGCCGGAACGCCCCGGATGCTGCCAAGTCGATGAAGATGCTGATAAATGATGGTGGCGCCGATTTGAAATAAGGCGTGAAAATTCTTTCGTTAAATTGATGTGCTTAATATTTTTACCGTAAAAATGCTTAATAATGTTATGATATTGACAATAAGTCAAACTCATTATTATTTCATGTCAGCAACGGGTTTCCTGAAATATTCCGATTCGCTCTACTCCAAATTCGCTCAAGAATTTCCGGGAGGCGATGATGTTTGGTTCCGTGGTTCTGGAAGTGGCCTCTGGCCTGGTCCTCAGTTTCCTCCTTTTCAGCATCATCCTCACCTCCTTGCGCGAGGGGGTCGAGGGGGTGCTCAAAAGCCGCGCGCGCATGCTCGAGGCGACGATTGGTGAATTGCTGGACGAGGCGCCGGACAAGCGCGCGCAGGCGCTTCAGGCCTTTTTCGACCATCCGGTGATCGCGCCGCTGTTTCAGGGCGCCTATGCCCCCGCCAGCCTGCTGACGAGCCGCCTGCCCTCCTACATTCGCGCCCATGACTTTGCCCGGGCGACCCATGATCTCTACCAGAAGGGCGCGATCACCTCGCAGCAGCTTGGCGCGATTGTCGGGCTGGCCAGCACCGCGACCGGCGGCCAGTCCGATGCGGTGATCGCCTCGCTCGAGAACTGGTACGACAGCGCGATGGAGCGGCTGAGCGGGCGTTATCAGCGCTACACGCGGCTGCTGCTTTTCGTGATGGCGCTGATGGCGGCGGCGGCGGGCAATATCAACGCCATCCACATTGCCGATGCCCTGGCCAGCAACCAGCAAATGCGCGAGAATCTGGCCGCGCTGACGCCAGAGGTGCAAAAATCGCTGATGCAGGCCGACAGCGCCGGCCACATTTCCGGGCAACTCAAGGCCGTGCACCTGCCTGTTGGCTGGAGTGACAACCCGTTTGGCGACCCCGGCGCGCAGCCGGACCTGAAAGGCTGGGCCTATCTGCTGGGCGGCTGGGTGGTGACGGCGCTGGCGGGCATGTTGGGCGCGCCGTTCTGGTTCGATGTCCTCAACAAATTCATGAATTTCCGTTCGACCTCGAAGCCGGGCGCGACCGCCGGGCAATCCGGCTGACCACAGGCGCCAGCCTGCCAAGGCCTGACCAGCACAGGAGTTGCAAACCATGCCCGCCTATCCTGGCCGTATCATCAAGCAGAACGAGGCCGACCCGGCCATCGTGCGCGAACTGGCCGATGCCCTGCGCGCCAAAGGCCAAAGCCCGACCTCGCCCGATGGCGTGTTTGATGCCGCCTTCAAGGCGCAGATCAAGCTCTATCAGTCGCTGCACACCGACAATATGGGCAACCGTCTCGAGGAAGACGGCAAGGTCGGCTCGCTCACCTGGGGCTCGCTGTTTGGCCCTGCGGCCGCCGCTGCCCCTGCCGCGCCCACTGGCGAAGGCGGGGCGGCGCTGGCCCTTGCCATTGGCCAGATCGGGGTGATGGAGCAGCCCATCTCGTCCAATCGCGGGCCGCAGGTGGACGCGTATCAGCGCACCGCCGGGCTGGGCGTGCCTCCGGGCAATTACTGGTGCATGGCCTTTGTCTATTGGTGCTTTCACGAGGCGGGGCAGGGCGCCACCGCCTTTCCGCGCACGGGCGGCTGCCTTGATGCTTGGAACAAGGTGAAATCGGCCAGCCCGCAGCGCATCCTGACCCGCGCCGCGGCGCTGGCCAATCCGGCGCTGGTCAAGCCGGGCATGGTCTTCATCCTCGATCATGGCGGGGGGCTTGGGCACACCGGCTTCGTGCGCGCCTCGCTCAGCGGCGCGCTCACCACCGTCGAGGGCAACACCAACAACGATGGCAGCAACAACGGCATCGGCGTGTTCGAACTGAAGCGGCGCAAGGTCATCGATGCCTCGCTCAAGGGCTTTCTCGACTTCACCTGACAGCGGGCAGGGCACGACATCACAAGGGGGGCAAGACATGGCACAAACGCTGCAATTGAGCGAGGCTGCCGGCCAGGCGCTGGCGCTGGTCGAGGCGGGCACACTGTTTGCCGATATCGGCACGCTGGGGGCCAACTGGCGCAAGCTGGCCGCGGCCGTGAACGCCGCGCCGGGCATAACCGATGGCCCGGCCTTTGTGCGCTGGCTACTGGCGCATCTGGATGATGACACCACCACCGCGCTGTTTGCCGCGGCCAATCTGGCCCCGCTGCTGGCCAGCCTGCGCGCGGCCGAGGCCAGGGTGAAAACCGTCCTGCCCGGCGCGGAAAGGCTGCTCGCCCCGCTCTCGACCTTTGTCGAGGTCGAGACTGCCCATACCGACCTGCCGCAAGGCTGGATCGATGGCGCCAATCCGGGGCTGGTCAGCCTGTCGCCGGGGGCGATCGCGCGTTCGCTGCCGGTGGGGTCGGACCTGTCGGTGTCGTTTTCGGCCAGCGGCGCGATCGAGTGCGAGGCCGGCGCGTTGTGGCCCTTCAAGGGCGATGGCCTGAGCGGCGGGCTGCTGCGCATCTCGGCCCGCGGCGATCTGGCGGCGGGGGCCAGTTTCGCGCTGCCTTTTGCCTGGGGCAAGCT
>DATMUT010000124.1:0-6224 GCA_035563755.1 Novosphingobium sp. | reverse complement strand
CGATCGCCGCGCCCAGCAGCGCACCCGTCTTGAGCTGCTGCAGGCGCGTCACGGTCTGCAGATCAAAGGTGCTGGTTTCGGCGGCCATATCCATCATCTGCCCGCCGGCCATGCCGTTCTGGCCACTGGCCAGCGCCAGAGCCTGCACCAGTTCGACCCGCGTGAACGGATCGCCGCTGGTGGCAGGATCGGCCAGCACCTCGAAGGCGAAGCACTGCAGCGCGTCGCCCGCCAGCACAGCTGTCGCCTCGTCAAAGGCGATGTGCAGCGTGGGCTTGCCGTGGCGCATGGCGTCATTGTCCATGCAGGGCAGATCGTCGTGGATGAGCGAATAGACGTGGACCGATTCGATGGCCACACCCACCCGCACAGCCGCCTCGCGGTCAACGCCATACATCTCGGCCACAGCCGCCACCAGCAGCGGGCGCACCCGCTTGCCGCCGCCAATCGCGGCATAACGCATCGCCTCGAACAGGCGCGCGCGCGGATCGGCCGGCACCGGAAGCAGCGCGTCAAACGCCGCGTCGATCTCGCTCTGGATGCGCTTGAGGCCATCGGCCAGCAAAGTGTCGTTCACAACTGCCACGGGGAAAACCTTCAGCTAGCGGGGGCGTCGAGGGGGCGGGTGCCGGTGGGCGTGCCATCGGGATTGGCAACGATGCGCTCGATCCGGGCCTGGGCCGCGTCGAGCCGGGCCTGGCAGGCCGCGCGCAGGCGCTCGCCCCGTTCATAAAGAGTGATCGATTCGTCGAGCGGCACTTCGCCACTCTCGAGCCGGCGCACCACCTCCTCGAGCGCGCGCAGCGCCTCCTCGAAGCTCATCGCGGCGATGCGGGCGGCAATGTCATTGGCCGTATCCCTGTCGGTCTGGCCGGAAATCTGTTCGGTCATGGCCCTGCAATGGCCGCGCCCGCGCGCCCGGTCAAGGCACCATTCCCCGCCCTCCCCCAAGGACATGGCACAGGCCATGCGCGATTGCCCGGCAGGCGACATACGCAGGTGGGCTAGCGCTGCGCCGCCAACAGCGCTAAAGGCGCGCGCATGAGCGCTCAGAACAACCAGATCACCCCTGATGTCGTCGCCGCCCACGGGCTTTCCCCCGAGGAATACGACAAGGTCCTCCATGCCCTTGGCCGCGAGCCGAACCTTGTGGAACTGGGCATCTTCTCGGTCATGTGGTCCGAGCACTGCTCGTACAAGTCGAGCCGCCTGCACCTCAAGAAGCTGCCCACCGAGGCGCCCTGGGTGATCTGCGGCCCCGGCGAGAATGCCGGCGTGATCGACATTGGCGACGGGCAGGCGGCCATCTTCAAGATGGAATCGCACAACCACCCCTCCTACATCGAACCCTATCAGGGCGCGGCCACGGGCGTTGGCGGCATCCTGCGCGACGTGTTCACCATGGGCGCACGCCCCGTGGCCAACATGAACGCGCTGCGTTTTGGCCGCCCCGACCACCCCAAGATGAAGCATCTGGTGCAGGGCGTGATCGCGGGCATTGGCGGCTATGGCAATTGCGTGGGCGTGCCCACCGTTGGCGGCGAAACCAACTTCCACAAGGCCTATGACGGCAACATCCTGGTCAACGCGATGACCGTGGGCGTGGCCGACACCGACAAGATCTTCTATTGCGCGGCAACGGGCCTGGGCAACCCCATCGTCTATGTCGGCTCGAAGACCGGCCGCGACGGCATTCATGGCGCGACCATGGCCAGTGCCGACTTCGACGACAAGAGCGATGAAAAGCGCCCGACCGTGCAGGTGGGCGACCCCTTCACCGAGAAGCTGCTGATCGAGGCGTGCCTTGAACTGATGGCGACCGACGCGATCGTCGCCATTCAGGACATGGGCGCTGCCGGCCTCACCTCCTCCTCGGTCGAGATGGCCAGCAAGGGCGGCGCGGGCATTCGCCTCAACATGAACAACGTGCCCTGCCGCGAAACCGGCATGACGCCTTATGAAATGATGCTGAGCGAGAGCCAGGAGCGCATGCTCATGGTGCTGCAGCCCGGCAAGGAAGCCATGGCCGAGGCCATCTTCCGCAAGTGGGAGCTGGACTTTGCCGTCATCGGCGAAGTGACCGACACCGGCCACATGGTGCTCGAATTCGACGGCGAAGTGGTTTGCGACATTCCGCTGGCCCCGCTGGCCGACGAGGCGCCGCTTTATGACCGCCCCTATCTGGCGCCGGCCGACTACAAGGCCTGGGCCAAGGTGCCGGTGCTGGCCGATGTGCCCGAAAGCGCGGATATTGCCGCCGATCTGGTCAAGCTGATCTCGTGCCCCGACCTGGCCTCGCGCAAGTGGATTTTCGAGCAGTACGATTCGCAGGTGGGCGGCGACACGCTGCAGAAGTCGGGCGGCGATGCGGCGGTGGTGCGCATTCACGGCACCGACAAGGCGCTGGCCATCAGCACCGACTGTTCGCCCCGCTATTGCTATGCCGACCCGTATGAGGGCGGCAAGCAGGCCGTGGCCGAAACATGGCGCAACATCTGCGCCGTGGGCGCGACCCCGCTGGCGATCACCAACTGCCTGAACTTCGCCAACCCGCAGCGCCCCGAGATCATGGCCCAGATCGTGGGCTGCCTGAATGGCATGGGCGATGCCTGCCGCGCGCTCGACTACCCGATCGTGTCGGGCAACGTGTCGCTCTATAACGAGTCGAAGGCGACCGGCGGCGGCTCGGCCATTCTGCCCACGCCCGCCATCGGCGGCGTTGGCCTCATGCTCGACCACGAGAAGATGGCCACCGTGCGTTTCAAGGCGCCGGGCGATGCCATCTGGCTGATCGGCACCGAGGGCACGCATCTGGGCCAGTCGCTCTACCTGCGCGAGATCCTGGGCCGCGAGGAAGGCGATGCGCCTTCGGTCGACCTCGATGTCGAGCGCCGCAATGGCGAGACCGTGCGCCAGCTGGTGTCGGACGGCGTGGCAACGGCCGTGCACGACATTTCGGACGGCGGCCTGCTGGTCGCGCTGGCCGAAATGGCGATAGCATCGGGCCTGGGCGTCAAGCTTGAGGGCAAGCTGACCACCGCGCAGGCCTTTGGCGAGGACCAGAGCCGCTATGTCGTGACCACCGCTGGCAATGTCGCGCTGGAAGGCGCGGTCCGCATCGGCACCGTGGGCGGCTTCGACGTGGCGGGCGTGCCGGTTGCCCAGCTCAAGCAGGCCAACGAGGCCTTCTTCAAGGACTGGATGGAAGCGTAAGCGCATCGGGGGGCCGCAATCCCCCCGCGCCCTTCGCACGAAAAAGGGGCGGTCCATCGGGCCGCCCCTTTTGCTTGAACAGGTGAAGCGCGGTTTACTTCACCCAGTCGCTTTCGGGCACGCCCAGCAGGCGCAGAACCGCCGTCAGGTCGCCGCGATCAACCCAGCCATTGGCCGCCGCGCGCGCCTTTGGCTTGGCCTCGAAGGCGATGCCATAGTGGGCCGCCTCGATCATGGGGATGTCGTTGGCGCCGTCGCCCGTGGCCAGCGTGTGCACATCGCCCAGCGCTTCCAGTTCCTCGAGCAGCGTGGCCTTCTTCGTGGCGGAATCGCTGATCGGCCCGACAAGGCCGCCCGTCAGTACGCCATCGGCCACTTCAAGCCGGTTGCCAACCACGCGCTCGAAACCCAGCCATTCGGCAACAGGGTCGGCAAACTGGTGGAAGCCGCCGGTCACCAGCACCGTGCGGCAGCCCTTGGCCTTCAGCGTCTCGACCAGCACCTTGGCGCCCTGCATCGGCTTGATGCGCTCGGCCAGACACTGCCCGATGGCCGTTTCGCTCAGCCCCTTGAGCAGGCCGACCCGCTCGGCCAGCGCCTGCCGGAAATCCAGCTCGCCCTGCATGGCGCGCTCGGTAATGGCGGCGATCTGCGGCTTGAGCCCGGCAAAATCGGCCAGCTCGTCAATGCATTCGGCCGAGATCATGGTCGAATCCATGTCCGAGACGAACAGGCCGGGCACTTGTGGAATCTCGCTTGTAATTAGCGAGTCCGTATGCCCAAAAATTTCGTCAAGATGGCTGCGTAGCACTGAAATATCGTCAAGCGACGTCGATAATTCAAACAGACCTTCGCCTAACTCTTCCGCAACCCCACCAACGCGGGCCAAGCGCTTCATCAGCTCGTCAATCTTTGTCGAAAGCCCCTGAGGTTCTGCTATCACGCGCGCGATGAGCACCGAGATTCCTTTCCATACGACCAATTCGGACGATGACCGCCCGCCGCTGGCGCTCATTGCAGGGCCGACCGCCAGCGGCAAGAGCGATTGTGCGCTGCGCCTGGGGTTGGCACTGGCCAATGCCGAGCGCAAGGCGGTGATCATCAACGCCGATAGCGCGCAATTATACGCCGACCTGCCCATCCTCTCGGCGGCGCCCTCGGCGCAGGATACAGCGCAGGTGCCGCACCGATTGTATGGCGCATGGGACGGTGCCCAATCCTGCAGCGCTGCCGACTGGGCCGTGCGCGCCAAGGCCGAAGTGGCCGCTGCTCACGCCGTCGGGGCCGTGCCGATACTGGTGGGGGGCACCGGGCTGTACATGCGCACCTTGCTCGAGGGCATAGCGCCCGTGCCCGCCATCGACCCGGCCATTCGCGAGGCGGTGCGGGCGATGCCTGTGGCGCAGGCCCACGCCGCCCTGCTGGCAGAAGACCCCGAGCGCGCCGCCCGCCTTGCCCCGGCCGACAGCACGCGCATCGCCCGCGCGCTCGAGGTTGTGCGCTCGACCGGGCGCACGCTGGCCTATTGGCAGACGCGCACCGAAGGCGGCATCGGCGGCGATGTGGCGCTGCACCCGCTGGTCCTGCTGCCCGATCGGGCCTGGCTGTACGAACGCTGCGACCGCCGCTTTGCCCAGATGATGGCCGGCGGCGCCGTGCCCGAAGTGGCCGCGCTGCTGGCTCGCGGGCTGGATACTGCCTTGCCGGTGATGCGCGCGATTGGCGTGGCCGAAATCGCCGCGTTTCTGCGCGGGGAATGCGACGAGACCGCCGCCATCGCCCGCGGAGCGCAGGCCACCCGCAATTACGCCAAACGCCAGTACACCTGGTTCCGCCACCAGCCGCCGCCCGGATGGGTGCGCCACACCACCCCAGAAGATTTCGATCCAGCCCGCCTTTTTGTTTCTTTATTTCACTGATTGGCGTTGACAGGATATTTCATTTCCCATAGAGCACCCCCACATCCTGCCGGGCGGGCAGGAATGGCGCGTCGCATCCCTGCCACGATCCGGCTTTTTGCCGGACAATCATGCGGGATTGGCCCCTGCTCCCCCTTGCGCCTTGGCGCGTGGGCGCGCATGGGCCGTGCCATCCCTGCCCGCACGCAGTTTCTAGCAGTTACGTAAAGGATCCCAAGGTGAGCGAAGAGCGCAGTGGCGCCCAAATCCTGGTCGAAAGCCTGGCACGACAGGGCGTCGAATATGTGTTCGGCTATCCGGGCGGCGCGGTCCTGCCGATTTACGACGCGCTGTTCAGCGAAGAACGCATCCGCCACATCCTGGTCCGCCACGAGGCGGGCGCGGCCCATGCCGCCGAGGGCTATGCCCGCTCGACCGGCAAGCCAGGCGTGGTGCTCGTCACTTCGGGGCCGGGCGCGACCAATGCTGTCACTGGCATTGCCGATGCGTTCCTCGATTCGATTCCGCTGGTGGTCATCACCGGGCAGGTTCCCACCGCCCTCATCGGTTCGGACGCCTTCCAGGAAGCCGACACGGTTGGCATCACCCGCCACTGCACCAAGCACAATTATCTGGTGAAGGACCCGGCCGACCTTGCCGCCGTCATCGACGAGGCGTTTCAGGTGGCCACCACTGGTCGCCCCGGCCCGGTCGTGATCGACATCCCCAAGGACGTGCAGATCGCCAGCGCCATCCTGCATGACGGGCCGGTCCAGCGCCGCCAGCGCTATAACCCGCAGACCGCCGGCGCGCCCGAGGACATCCGCAAGGCCGTCGACCTGCTGGCCAATGCCAAGGCGCCCGTGTTCTACACCGGCGGCGGCGTCATCAATTCGGGGCCGCGCGCTTCGGAGCTGCTGCGCAAGCTACAGGCGATGACCGGCGCGCCCGTTACCAGCACGCTCATGGGCCTTGGCGCCTTCCCGGCCGACCATGGCGACTGGCTGGGCATGCTGGGCATGCACGGCACGTATGAGGCCAACTGGGCGATGAACCAGGCCGACCTGATCGTGTGCATCGGCGCGCGCTTTGACGACCGCGTGACCGGCCGCC
>DATMUT010000123.1:0-4343 GCA_035563755.1 Novosphingobium sp. | reverse complement strand
GGTCTGCGCCGAAGGACCGTCAACGTCCTCGTTGCGCATGATGAACGCCTTCATGGTGAAGCGCGGGCTGGGCTTGAACACCACCAGCGCGGTGGCCGTGGTGGTCGACTGGTCGCCCAGCGTTTGACCGTTGGCGCCAGCTGCGTTGTTCACCCACGAACCCGACTTCGAGAACTTGTCGCCAGTGATGCGGAACGTCAGCACGTCACCCAGGATCGGCCCTTCGATCGAGCCCTGCAGGCGCCAGTTGTCGCGCGTGCCCACCATGCCGGTGACGCTGCCCTGCCAGCTGTCGCTGGGCGCCCGGGTCACAACGTTGATGGCGCCGGCAAAGGTGTTGCGGCCAAAATAGGCACTTTGCGGCCCCTTCAGGATCTCGACCCGCTCGGGATCGGAAATCGCGGTGAAAGCCGAGGGCGATGAAACCGGCGTGCCGTCGATAAACAGCGAGGTGGTGGTGGCCAGCGTGCTCGAGGGCGTGAAGCCGCGCAGCACGACCTGCTGGAACGAGCGGTCGGCGTGACCCGAGGAGGAGTTGTTGATGTTGACGCCCGGCGTCGAGCTGGCCACATCCTGCATCGAGACAACGCCGCGCTGCTCGAGGGCGGCGCCGGTCATGGCGGTCACCGTTACGGGCACCTTGAGGATGTCTTCCGAGCGCTTGCGGGCGGTCACCACAATGGCGCCCGGCTCGCCGGCATCGGCAGGAGCGGCGGCGGGCGCGGGCGCCTCGGCTGCCAGGGCAGGCGCTGCCGCGCCCATCATCACCAAAATAGCCGCAGCCGAAACCGACGACACGGCCAAAGCCTTCATTTCACGTGTTTTCATAGATCCCTCACTATCGCTGTGCCGCATCGGACAATTGCCTTTGCAGCCGCACGTTCGTGTGTATTTTTTAGATATTTTTTATTTTATATCTTTTTTATACAACGAGGATCGCTAAAACAGCCAACAGCACAAGCCAAGCCCAAGTATCACGCACGATATTCCACACGCCAAATGCATGGCGCCTTCGGATCTTGAGTGAATAACTTAGGCAGACCCACCCCGCGGACTGCCAAAATGCGCTCCCCAATTGCCACCGGAACTCCAGTTTTCTGGATCCGACGCAGCACACGGTCGCTCGGGAACAGCCCAACGTCTCGCGCGTTTCGGGGGCTGTCCGCCTGTCGGATGATCGGGGAAGGTGGCCCGGCCGCAGGCAAGGCGGCGGCCAAATCGGGCTACGAGGCTGTCATATACGCCCCGCGTTACGTGACGATGGCGGAAAACAGCCCGCCATCGTCATTTTTACGCTACAAAGCAGTTACATCTTGACCTTCAGCTGCACGCCAAAGGTGCGCAGGTCGGGCAGGCCCACCTGCACAGCCGAATACGAGCCAAAGTGCGAATAGGTCGGCTCGATCGTCCAGTTGTCAGCCGCGCTGACATAGGTGTGATTATTGAAAATGTTGTTCATGAAGAGGCTGCCCGAAATCTTGCCCTTGCTCATGCCCAGTCGGGCGTTGAACAGGTGCAGGTCCGGCGTGCGGGTGATATTGGCCTGATCGACCCACATGCCCGATTTGAAGTTCCAGTCGCCACGCAGGAACCACTTGGCATCGGTCATGCCGCGCACATCGCCACCAAAGGTCACGCCAACATTTGCCGAATACTTCGACATGTTGGGCATTTCCTTGCCGTAGAAGCTGCTGATGCCATAGAGCGTGGTGTACTGGTTATTCACGTATCGGATAATCCGGCTCGCGTTATAAGCGGCCGCCGCATCGATGGTGATCAGGCGGTTCACCTTCCACGACACATCGCCTTCCAGGCCCCACAGGTCGACAGCGCCAGTGTTGGCATAGCCCGAATACAGCCCCACCGTGCCATTATCGAGCGGCACGGCAAAGGTGAGCGAGTTCACCTGGTCGGTCCACTGCGCGTAATAGAGCGCTCCGGTGTAGCGCAGCGCGCCATCATGGGTCTTGCCCTTCACGCCCAGTTCCCAGTTGGTCACCTTCTCGGGGCGGGCGTACAGCGGAATGCCCGCTGCCTTGGCCGTGGCCTGAATATTGGCGGCATAGGTGATGATCGAGCTGTTGAAGGTCGAGGGGTTCACGCCCTTGGCCCACGAGGCATAGACCATCAGCCCCGGATTGACCTGATAGTTCACGATCAGGCGCGGCGCGAAGTTGTTGAAGCTCTGCTGCCCCAGCAGCGCGTTAGGCGCATAAGTGCCGGCAGGCAGGTAGTCGCTGCTGGCAATGACGGTGGATTGCGGCGAGTTATAGGCCGCGATCGTGTCGATCTGGTAACGCCCCTCGAAGCTGGCCGACAGCTTGGGGGTGACGTCATAGGTGATGCCGAAGAACGCGCCGAACGTCTTGGTCTTGCTGACCCCGCCATAGCCGTTGGCCGAGGTGCCAAGCCCATAGGACGGCCCCGTGGTGCCCGGCCCGCCCAGCGCCTGCTGGCTCTGCGCCTCGAGGTAGCTGACGCCGACCACGCCATGGAGCGAACCGAAGTTGTAGCTCAGGCGCCCTTCGGTCGACCAGTCGCGGTTCTTCATGTCGACAACATAGGGATAGTCCCAGTTGCCGGTGTAATAGGCGCCCGTCGAGTAGTTCAGCGCCGCTTCCTGCGTCGAGTTGAACCCGTCGAGGTCGATCAGGTTCGACCAGGTCTCGTGGTTGTACCCGCCCAGAATTTCAAGGCTGATATGCGGGCTGAACGTATAGTCGATGACCGCATGGGCGTGCTGGGTGTGGCGCAGCAGGCCGTAATGCTGCACCTCGTCGTTGGGGTTGAGCATGGTGCGCAGCGAATTGAGCTGCGAGCGCATGGCCGAGCTGATCGTGGTGTTCGAGCTGACGCCATTGGCCATTGCGGGCAACGTGCCGCACAGCCAAGGGTTGCCGTTCACCGTGCAATTGGCCTGACTCTTGTAGATGACGCTGCCCAGCGTGCCATCGGCATTAGCGCCATAGATGTTATTGGCCAGCAGGCGCGTCTGTGCCGAAGCGCCGTCATCGTCCACGCCCAGCATGCCGAACAGCTTGATGGTCAGCTTGTCGGTGGGCTTGGCCACCACCAGCAGCGTGCCATTGCGGCTCGACTGGTCGCCCAGCGTGCTGCCGTCCGAATTGCGCCACGAGCCATCCTTGGTCATGTACGAACCGGTCAGGCGAAAGGTGAGCAGGTCGCGCAGGATCGAACCCTCGATCGTGCCCTTGAAGGCGCGATTGGCGTGATTGCCGATCATCGCCTCGGCCTCGGCGCCCCATGCGCCGGTGGGCGCCTTGTTCACCACATTGACCGCGCCGGCAAAGGTATTGCGGCCGAAATAGGCGCTCTGTGGGCCCTTCAGGATCTCGATGTGGTCGGGGTCGGTGATGGCGGTGAGCTGCGAGGGCGAGGACACCGGCACGCCATCGATGAACATCGAGGTGGTGGTGGCCAGCGTCGTGACAGGCGTGAACCCGCGCAAGCTGATCTGCTGGAACGAGCGGTCGGCGTGGCCCGAGGAGTTGTTGTTGATGTTGATGCCGGGCGAGGCAGCCACCGCGTCGGTGATGGTGCGAACACCGCGCGCCTCAAGCTGGGCGGCGGTCATGGCCGAAACGGTCACTGGCACCTTGAGGATGTCTTCGCTGCGCTTGCGCGCGGTCACGGTGATGGCGCCGGCATCCTCGTCGGGGGCGGCCTGGGCGGTATCGGCAGCCATGGCCGGAGCAGCAGCCAGCGATGCAACCAGCGCGACCAGTGAAACCGGCAGCGCTGTCAGAAGCGTGTGTTTACGCATTGTAAGATCCCTCAATCTTCGAGGCGAACTGGCTGGCCTGAATGGCAACCGTTTCGCTCTAGCGGTTTGATTATGTTGTTTATCGTTATACCTTTTGGGCGCAGAAAGTCGGCCGCAACCACCGCAAGGCGCTATTGCACGCTTCTTGCCGACATGGTCCGCCGCTTTCACGCATCACCGTATTGCGCGCCCGGGCAAAAGCCCCCTGTCAGGCAACGCAACGGCGACGGTGGCAGGTTCGCGCGAGACCAGACTAAAATTGTCATTTATGTCCAGCATGCCCGCCAGTCGGATTTATCGTTATACCAAAACTGACCGACACAGGCTGACATCACCACGCAAAAAAGGGCCGCCTCCCGAAGGAAGCAGCCCCCTTGCCCGCGCCAGAAGCCCGACGCCAAGCCCGAAAAACTTTATTTCAGCGACTTGAGATAGGCAATCAGCGCCTTGCGCTCGGCCGCATCGGGCACGCCGGCAAAGGCCATCGCGGTGCCCGGCACCATCGCCGCAGGGCGCGTCAGCCACTTGTCGAGGTTGGCCTCGGTCCACACCGGCTTGG
>DATMUT010000122.1:0-4294 GCA_035563755.1 Novosphingobium sp. | reverse complement strand
CAGATAGGCCGCACCGCCCACAGCCATCAGATAGGCGCTCTTGTGGTTGGCGATCGACTGGGTGGCAGCCGGGCCACGCTCGGACTTGCCGATGCAGGCCAGCAGGCCCTGATCCAGCATCATGTCCATGAACTTGTCCATGCGGGTGGCGGTGGTGGGGCCGGCCGGGCCAACCACCTCGTCGCGCACCGGGTCGACCGGGCCGACGTAATAGATCACGCGGCCCTTGAATTCGACCGGCAGCTCCTCGCCCTTGGCCAGCATGTCCTGGATGCGCTTGTGCGCCGCGTCGCGCCCGGTCAGCATCTTGCCGTTCAGCAGCAGGCGGTCGCCCTGCTTCCAGCTCTGCACGTCCTCGGCGGTCAGCGTGTCGAGGTTGACGCGCTTGGCTTCGGCGCTGGGCTTCCACTCGACCTTGGGCCATTCCTCGAGCTTGGGCTTCTCGAGATACGAGGGGCCGCTGCCATCGAGCGTGAAGTGGGCGTGGCGGGTGGCCGCGCAATTGGGGATCATCGCCACCGGCTTGCCGGCGGCGTGGCAGGGTGCGTCCATGATCTTGACGTCGAGGATGGTGGCAAGGCCGCCCAGCCCCTGCGCGCCGATGCCCAGCGCGTTCACCTTGTCGAAGATCTCGATGCGCAGCGCTTCCAGATCGTTCTGGGGCCCGCGCTGCTTGAGCGTCGACATGTCGATCTGCTCCATCAGCGCCTTCTTGGCCAGCAGCACGCAATGCTCGGCCGTGCCGCCGATGCCGATGCCCAGCATGCCCGGCGGGCACCAGCCGGCGCCCATCTGGGGCAGCATCTCGATCACCCAGTCGACGATCGAATCGCTGGGGTTCATCATCTTGAACTTCGACTTGTTCTCGCTGCCGCCGCCCTTGGCCGCCACGTCGATGTGGATCTTGTTGCCCTTCACCATGTCGACATGCAGCACGCAGGGCGTGTTGTCCTTGGTGTTGCGGCGGGTAAAGGCAGGGTCGGCCAGCACGCTGGCGCGCAGCTTGTTGTCGGGGTTGAGGTAAGCGCGGCGCACGCCCTCGTCGACCACATCCTGCAGGCTCTTGTCCGATTCCAGCACGCACTGCTGGCCCCACTGGATGAACACGTTGACGATGCCGGTGTCCTGACAGATCGGGCGGTGCCCTTCGGCACACATGCGGCTGTTGGTCAGGATCTGGGCGATGGCGTCCTTGGCGGCGGGGCCTTGCTCGGCCTCATAGGCATCGCCCAGCGCGCGGATGTAATCCATCGGGTGGTAATAGCTGATGTACTGGAGAGCATCGGCCACGCTCTCAATCAGGTCTTCCTCACGGATCGTCACCATATCGACCATTGTCGCGCTCCTCTGGCGGCCGGCGTTGCGTGGCCGGTCTTGGCGGGGTTGATTTGCCGCCCCCATGGCGCGTTTGCGCGCGCGCGTCAAAGCGCAAACCCCCGTCTGGCGAGCAAAACGCGTGCGATCTTTGCAAGCGCGCCCGCGCGCGGCGGCACGATCGCCCCGCCAGCACCGGCCCCACAGCGCGCGCTTGCGCGAAAAGCGGCCCGGCATGGCCGATTTTGCATGTCAAAGCGCTTGGCTTTGCCGCCTTGCTTGGCCTAAAAGCGCGCGGCATTGGCAGGGACTGTGTCTGGCGGGCAATTTGGCGCGGCGGATACGGTCCTGTTGGCCTATCTGCCTGTTGGCCTAACTGATTGCACCTGTTCGTTCGTGCCCAAAAGGGATCTGACGCATGACCACTATCCAATATCACGTTGCCGGCGCCGCCCCCGGCACCCCGCGCCGCGCGATGATCGACAGCCAGCTGCGCCCCAGCGGCGTGAACGAACCCTGGGTGCTGGCCGCGATGGCCGCCCTTGCGCGCGAGGATTACGTGCCCGCCGGCCAGAAGGCCGCCGCCTATATCGACCGCGCCGTGCCGCTGGGCAATGGTCGCTTTCTGGCGCCGCCCATCGTGCAGGCCCGCATGCTGGCCACGGCCGAGCCGGCCGCTGCCGACAAGGCGCTGCTGGTGTCGGCCGGCAGCCAGTATCTGGCCGACCTGCTGCGCCCGCTGGTGGCCTCGCTCGACGTGGTTGACGCGGCCGATGTGGCCACCGGCCTTGCCGGCGCGCCCTACGATCTCATCGTGATCGACGGCGCCATCGAGGAGCTGCCCGAGGTGCTGACGAGCGCGCTGTCGGGCAACGGCCGCGTGGTGACGGGCCTGTCGGACAAGGGCGTGACCCGCCTGGCGCTGGGCCGCAAGGTGGCCGACGCCGTGGCCTTCGTGCCGCTCGACGATATTGCCATTCCGGTTCTGGGCGAATTTGCCGCACGCCCCAGCTGGAGCTTCTGATCGCGCAGGGTCGCGGGGGCAGGTCTTGCGCCGGCCCCCGCGACCCTGCGACCCCTGACTTTGCGCGCGAATATTGACAGACTGCCTCATTACAGCACAATGCCGCCATGGTCGGGATGACGCAGTGCGGAGTCTTGCCCAGAACAGCGTTAACGATCGCGCAGGCGGTCGCAACAGGGGTCTATGATGCGCCAACCGGGGGAACCGTCGGTCGAGGATATTCTCGACTCGATCAAGAAAGTGATCGCACGCGACACACGTGCCGCCACGCCCCGCACCGCGCGCGAGGAGACCGCCCGGCCGGCGGTCGAGGACGTGCTCGATCTGGCCGTCTCGGCCCAGTTCCTCGAACCCGAGGACAGCGCGCCCGGCGCGGTTGATCCGGCCCTTGTCGCCCCCGAGGCGCGCGCCTCGATGCGCGAATCGCTGGCGGCGCTGGCCATGATGGCCGAGCCCCGTACCCCCCCGCAGATCGTGCGCAGCGGCGAAACCTCGCTCGAGGAAATGACGCGCGAATTGCTCAAGCCCGCGCTGGCCGCATGGCTCGACAAAAACCTGCCGCCCATGGTCGAGCAGATGGTCGCCACCGAAATCGCCCGGATCGTGGGCAAGAAGGGCTGAGGCGCTTCGAGTAAGCCAAACCGCTGACCGGCGCACGATTGCGGCGCGCGCATCCTCGCGCTAGGTCCGCCATCATGTCGAAACGCCGCAATGTGTTCGCCGCGCAGCCGCTGCTGCGCCTGTCTGCCGCCTGTTTTGCGCTGGCCACGGTCAGCGCCGCCCCCGCGGCCCGATCCCAGACCGCTCCCCAAGCCGCTGCCCAGACCCATGCCATGACCGCGCAGGATCTGGTGACGCTGACCCGCATCGCGGCCCCTGTGGCCTCGCCCGATGGCCGGCTTGTGGTGTGGCAGCAGACCAGCACCGATCCGGCCACCTATCAGCGCAAGACCACCTTGTGGCAGGCCCCCGCTGCGGGCGGCGCGCCGGTCGCGGTGCCCGGCCTGCCCGAAACCGGCGCCTCGGCCCCGGCCTTCAGCCCCGATGGGCGGCGACTGTATTTTCTGGCCGCCGATGGCGCGCAAAAGGGCGGCAGCGACCAGTTGTGGCTGATCGATCTGGCGCATCCGGGCACGCCGGCCCGTCAGGTCAGCCACTTCAAGGCCGATGTCGCCGGCTTTGCCATTGCCCCCAATGGCCGGCGCGTGCTGGTGTGGGGCGCGGTGGCGCGCGATTGCGCCACGCTGGGCTGCGGCCCGGCCGATGCCGCCGACACGTCGCTGACCGGGCCGGGCAGCGGGCGGCTGCACCGCGACGGGGTGGGCTTTGTGCGCCACTGGGACGCATGGGCAACGCCGGGGGTGTATAATCGCGGCTTTGCCTTCACGCTGGACGATACCGGCGCGGTTGCGGGCGAAGGCGTCGCGCTTGACGGGGCAGCGGGGGCCAGCGGGGCGATCACCGCCGACATGCCGACCAAGCCCTTTGGCGATGGTGGCGACCCGGTGTGGGCGGCCGATTCGGCCAGCGTGTTTTTCTCGGCCCGCCTGTCGAACCGCGACGAGCCGACCTCGACCAATCTCGACATCTGGCAGTCGCGGCTGGACGGGCAGGGGCCTGAGAACCTCACCGCCGGCAATCGCGGCATGGATGCGCTGCCGGCCGTCTCGCGCGATGGGCGCTGGCTGGCATGGGCGGCCATGGCCCGCGCGGGCTACGAGGCCGACCGGCAGGTGGTCTATCTGCGCGACCTGAGAACCGGCCAGACCCGCGCCCTGACCCAAGGGTGGGACCGCAGCGCCGCCTCGCTGGCGTGGGCGCCTGACTCGCGCAGCCTGATCGCCACGGCCGACGATGTGCTCGACCACCCCGCCTTCCGCATCGATGTGGCCAGCGGCAAGGTAACGCGCCTGTCGCTGGCGCCGGCGGGGCAGAAAGAGGGGCATATCGGCGCGA
>DATMUT010000121.1:0-4718 GCA_035563755.1 Novosphingobium sp. | reverse complement strand
AGGCCCACTTCCTTGTACAGCTCGATGCGGTGGCCCGAGCCGGTAACCACCAGATCGGGGTGGTTGAGCGCCAGCCAGCCACGCACCTGGCCCTCGGCCGAAGCGGGGAAGGAAAGCACGAGGTGCGTGTCGCGGTGATGGGCCTTGGCAATGCCTGCCAGGCCCTTCTCGACGGCGTCGAGATTGGCGCCGCGCAAGGTGATCTTGAGGTGCGCGGCATCACCCGCGCCATAGACGGCAAAGCCCGCGCTGTCGGGGCCCCGGCCGGTCATGACCACCAGCATGTCTGCCAGCAGCTTGCCGAGTTGGGGTTCGAGCGCCGGGTCCTTGAGGAACAGGCCGACAATTCCACACATGATTGCGAATCTCCCGTTGGGTTGCCCAGAGGAATATCCTCAGAGGAAACTGGAGTCAATCAGTAGGAAACAAATTTTCCTGAAAGGAACTGCGTCAGCCGTCCTGCTGGCCGCCACGCGCATAGGCGATGATCGAGAGGTAGCGGATCACGCCCGGGCCCATCGCCTCGGGGCCGTGCTGGGCCTGGCTGTCGAACATCATCGTGTCGCCGGGCTTGAGGTCATAGCGCCGCTCGCCGTGGCGATAGGTGATCTCGCCCTCGAGCATGTAGATCAGCTCGGTCCCGCCATGCGAGAAGCTGGTATAGGGCACCGCCTCCTCGGACAGGGTGATGAGGTAGGGTTCGAGCACCAGATCGCCGCTCAGCATATGGCCGAGCAGCTGGTAGATATGGCCCGCTTTTGTGCCCCGCCGCTCGATCTTCACGCCCTGACCCGAGGCGACGTAGGAACAGTCCTGCTGCTCCTCGGCCAGCGCGAACAGCGAGGAAATCGACACGTTGAGCGCCTGTGCCAGCGCGTTGATCGAGGTGAGCGAGGGCGAGATCTGCCCGTTCTCGATTTTCGAGAGCATGCCGGTGGAAAGGCCTGCTGCCCCTGCCAGTTCGGCCACCGACAGGTCCTGCTGCCGGCGCAGCTTGCGCACGCGCGAACCCAGCGCCTTTTCGAGCGCGCGCGGGTCGTTGGTGGGCGCGCCCGAGCCGGTGGCAAAGGCGTCGGGCGCATCCGGGGTCGCTTCGGGCGCGTCGTGGGGCAGGGCCAGCTCGGCCACTCCGTCCACGGGCTTCTTCTGTCGACCGGCCATGTTGTTCCTCGCGCAGCTTTCCTGGTGCTATAGATTATTCCCCAGAGGAAATACAAGCGCCCAGCGAAAAACGCGCCGCTTTCACCGTATTGGCCAGCAGGCAGGCGATGGTCATGGGCCCCACGCCGCCCGGCACTGGCGTTACGGCGCGGGCATGGCCCATCTCGTGCGCGGCGCAGTCGCCCACGATGGCGGTGGTGCCATCGGCTTGCGTCACGCGCGATATGCCAACGTCGATCACCACCGCGCCCGGCTTGACCCAGTCGCCGCGCACCAGATGCGGCGCGCCGGCGGCGGCCACGATGATGTCGGCCTTGCGGGCGATGGCGGGCAGGTCGCGCGTCTCGATATGCGTGACCGTCACCGTCGCCTCGCGTTCGAGCAGCAGCAGCGAGACCGGCTTGCCCACGATGTTCGATTTGCCGATCACGCAGACATCAAGGCCGCGATAATCCTCGATCACGCTGTCGAGCAGCAGCATGATGCCCAGCGGCGTGCAGGGCACGAGGCCGCCCTTGTCGTTGCTCGTGCCGGTCGAGAGGCGCCCGACATTGACCGGGTGGAACCCGTCGACATCCTTGGCCGGATCGATCCGGTCGAGCACGGCGCCAGCGTCCAGCCCGGCCGGCAGCGGCAATTGCACCAGAATGCCGTGCACCGCAGGGTCCGCGTTCAGCCGGTCGATCAGCGCCAGCAGGTCGCCTTGCGCGGTATGGGCCGACAGGCGCAGTTCCTGCGAGGCGATGCCCGCCTTGCGGCACTGCGCCACCTTGCGGCCCACATAGACCTCGCTGGCCGGGTCGTGCCCGACCAGTACCACGGCCAGACCCGGCACGATGCCTTCCCGCGCCAGAGCCGCCACATCGGCGCGGGTGCGCTCCATCAGCGCGCGGGCGGCGGCGCGCCCGTCGATCATCCGGGCGCTGTCGATGGTTTCGACCATGGCGGCGTCAGTCCCGGAACACGACGGTCTTGTTGCCGTGCAGCAGGCTGCGCCCGTCAAGGTGCAGCTGCACCGCGCGGGCCAGCACGCGCCGCTCGATGTCGCGGCCCTTGCGCACCAGGTCGTCGGCGCGGTCGGCGTGGGTGATGCGCTCGACGTCCTGCTCGATGATCGGGCCTTCGTCGAGGTCGCCCGTCACGTAGTGGGCTGTCGCGCCGATCAGCTTGACCCCGCGTTCGTGCGCTTGGTGATAGGGCTTGGCGCCTTTGAAGCCGGGCAGGAACGAGTGGTGGATGTTGATGCAGCGCCCCGAGAGCCAGGCTGCCATCTCGTCCGAGAGGATCTGCATGTAGCGGGCCAGCACCACCAGATCGGTGCCGGTCTCGGTGGCGATCTTGCGGATCTGGGCTTCCTGCTCGGCCTTGGTGGCCTTGGTGATGGGCAGGTGGTGAAAGGGAATGGCGCCGATATTCAGGTCGCCCAGCACCTCGCGCCCGTGGTTCGAGATGATGCCCACCACATCCATCGCCAGCTCGCCCATTTTCAGGCGATACAGCAGATCGACAAGGCAGTGGTCGAACTTGCTGACCAGCAGCAGCACCTTTTGCAACTGGTCGCGCCGGCGCAGCGACCAGTTCATGGCGAACTTGTCGGCAATCTCGGTCAGGTCGCGGCCCAGCATGTCGTGGTCGGCCTCATCGCCCGCCACGAAAACCAGGCGCATGAAGAAGCGGTTGGCATCGCCATCGTCATATTGCGAGGCTTCGGTGATGTTGCCGCCGTGGCGGAAGATGGCGGTCGAGATGGCGGCCACGATGCCGGGCCGGTTCCGGCACGACAGTGTCAGAATATATTCGGTCATGGTGCTTTCCTGAAAAAGGTTCTGGACCCGCAAGGGTCAAAGCGATGAGGCAGCCGCCTCGAGCCAGTGGCCAAAGGCCCCGGCAAAGCTGCGGAAGATGGCGATATGGAAAGTGGCGGGGCCGGCGCGGTGCACGATCACGCCAATATGGGCGATCACGCTGACGACCACGCTGTCGACCGGCATGGCCGCCTCGGACATATCGACCGAGAGGCCCTTTTGCAGCAGGCGGGCGGCATCTGCCCCTGCCAGCGTATAGAGCACATAGCCGGCCGACTGGTCGACCACGCCGGCGGTGCCTTCAAGGCGGGTGGCCAGCGTGTCGGCCCAGCCGCCCTGCGCGGCGGGCGCATAGGCCAGCCATTGGCCCGGCGCCGTGCCCAGCAGGGTGATGCCATCGCCGTGGCTGGCGCGCGCGCCTGGCGCGATGTTCGCGCCCAGCGCCGCGCCCAGCATATCGGCGCTAGCGCCTCTGCGGGGCAGGATGTTGGCCAGGCCAAAGCCGGTCTGTTCGATGCAGGTAAACTCAGCCACGCAGCTTCTCCCCCTTGGGGTCGTGGAACACAGGGTCGCACACACGCGCCAGCACATCGGCGCCGCGCACCGGGTCATGCACCACCACCTGCTCGCCGTGCCGGTCGGCGCCGCGCGCCAGCATGGCCAGCGCAATGGGGTGCCCCAGCGTTGGCGAGAAACAGGCCGAGGAGACATAGCCCTCGTCGTTGGCGGCCACTGCCGGTGCGCCCGGCGTCAGCAGATGCGCGCCGGCGCGGATGGGTGATGTGCCATCGACCGGCACCAGGCCCACCAGACGCGGCCGGTCGGCATCGGCCATGCCGGGGCGCAGGGCCATCGCGCGGCCGATATAGTCCTTCTTCTTCGAGGCCATCTTGCCCAGCCCCAGATCGGCAGCGGTGGTCCAGCCGTTCAGCTCGTTGCCGGCCGGGTGGCCTTTCTCGATGCGCATCACGCCCAGCGCTTCGGTGCCATAGGGGGTGGGGTTGAAGGCGGCCCCGGCGGTGAACAGGTGGCGCACCAGCGCCTCGCCCCGGTCGGCCGGCACGCTCACCTCATAGGCCAGCTCGCCCGAGAAGGAGAGGCGGTACAGGCGCGCCTCGCGGCCCTGCCAGCGGAAGGTGAAGGCCCCCATATAGGGCAGCGCGCCATCCGACAGGTCCAGATCGGGGAAGGCGGCGGCCAGCAGCGCCCGCGAATTGGGCCCGGCGACCGACCATGTCGCCCATTGCTCGGTCACCGAGGCGGCCGCCACGTCGAGTTCGGGCCACAGCACCTGCCGGGCAAAGTCGATGTGCTGCATCACGCGGGCGGCATTGGCGGTGGTGGTGGTCAGGAACCAGCGGTCGCCTGACAGGCGCGTGACCGTGCCATCGTCCATCACGATGCCATCCTCGCGCAGCATCAGGCCATAGCGCGCCTTGCCCACGGCCAGCGTCGAGAAGGTGTTCACATAGAGCCGGTCGAGCAGCACGCCCACGTCCGGCCCCAGCAGCTCGATTTTGCCCAGCGTCGAGACATCGCACAGGCCCACATTGCCGCGCGTGGCATTCACCTCGCGGTCGACCGACTGGCGCCAGTTGGTTTCGCCCGGCAGCGCGTACCACTGCGCGCGCTTCCATTGGCCGGCATCGACAAAGGTGGCGCCGCGCGCCTTGGCCCATTCATGGCTCGAGGTGTGGCGTTCGGCGCGGAAATGCTTGCCGCGATGCGGGCCGGCCAAGGCGCCGATAGCCA
>DATMUT010000120.1:0-3468 GCA_035563755.1 Novosphingobium sp. | reverse complement strand
CCGCCGAACTGGTCGGCCGGAATGGGGGGCGCATGGTCGAACTGATAGACAAACACCGGCGCGTGGCCAAAACGCTGCGCCGCCAGCGCCCAGCGCCATTCGGGATAGGCAAAGCCATAATCGCCCGAGGCGCGCAGCAGGGTGGGCATGTCGGAGTCGTTGGGGGCCGGATACCAGCGGCGCGCCTGCGCGGCCAGCGGGCCGTAATAGCGCTCCATCCGCTCGGGCAAGGTGCCCAGCGTGCCCAGATAGATCAGCTCCATCGAGCCTTCGCCCGAGTTCCAGCCCACCAGCAGCGGCACGTCATTGTGCTGATGCCGGGCAAACACCTGCCAGGGCGAGCGGGGCAGCACATGCCCGTCGACCACCGGCAGGTTAAAGAATTCGGCCAGCGATAGCTTGGCCGTACCCTCCATGATCCGCTCAGGCGGCAGGGCGCGCATCGCCGCCATGTCGGCCGCGCCCAGCGCCTGCATCAGCTTTGTGCCCTTGGCCTCCTCGCTGGCCAGCGATGTCGCGCCCTGACTGCCGCCGCCGCGCACGCGGAACACCGATCCGCTCTCGCCAATCACCCCGCGAAACAGGCCGCGCGCCAGCGGCGATGCCATCAGCGCGCCGGTCGTGACCGCGCCCGAACTTTCGCCGCCAATGGTGACGCGCGCCGGATCGCCGCCAAAGCGGGCGATGTTGCGCCGCACCCATTGCAGGGCGGCGATATCGTCCATGAAACCGTAATTGCCCGAGCCGCCATAGCCGCTCTCGCCGCTCAGCTCCGGTGTCGAGAGGAAGCCCAGCGCGCCGAGGCGATAGTTGATCGTGACCACCACAATGCCGCGCCGCGCCAGCGACGCGCCGTCAAAAGTGGGCTGCGCGCCCGACCCGGTGCGCGAACCGCCGCCGTGGATCCACACGAACACCGGCCGTTTGCCCGCAAGGCCCGTCGTCCACACATTGAGGTACAGGCAATCCTCGGACTTGGGGCGGCTGGCGGGGCTGCCGTCGTTGACGGGCTGCATGCAGTCGGGCGAGAAGCTGTCTGCCGCACGCACGCCCTGCCATGGCACCAGCGGCGCGGGCGCGCGCCAGCGTCGATCGCCCACGGGCGGCGCGGCATAGGGCAGGCCGTGAAACACCAGCACGCCGCCCACTGGCGCGGGAATGGCAATGGCGCCCCCCTCGACCGACAAGGGCGCGGGCGCCGCCGCTGCCGGCAGGGCAATAGCGGCGGCCATCGGCATCAGCATGGTGGCCGCCACAAGGCGTCGCATCACGGTATTCGGCATGGCGGGCAATCCTGTTACGGGCGCGCCCTGTTCGGCCGAAAGCGCGCGCAAGCTGCCCTTGTCTGCCCATGCCCAGACGGCCCGGGCGAGGGCCGGCGCGCGCTTCATTCGCCAGCCGGTTATCCCGCTGCCAGCTTCAGCGCATGCTGGCCAGCAGGCTCAACATCCTGTCGGTCAATTCCTGGCGGCGTGCAGGATTGCTCAACTGCCCCTCGCGCTGGGCCAGAGCCGACAGCGCTTCGGCGGTGCGGGCCGCATCAAGCTGGCCATAGCCCTTGATCCACTGATGCAGGCCGCTCCGCTTGACCAGCGCTGCCGCCATGCTGCGCCAGCGCGGCGCCGAGCCGCCTCCGCCATGCACGCGCTGCTGCATTTCTGCCTGCGCCTGCTCCAGCGGGAAGCGCGCTGTCGTGCCAAAAGGCTCTGCCCGCTTGCCGTATTTTTCCAGCACGTCGGGCGTGGGTGGAGGCACCATTGTCACTTCCGGTTCGAGCCCCAGTGAGGCGGCCCAATCGACCCATTTGGGCACGCAGAAATTGCCCGAGGCGGCAAAGGCCACCCAAGGCACGCCATAGGTGTCGGCCAGAATGGCGCCATGCAGCGATTCCGTGATGACCAGCTGCGAGGACGAGATCGCGCCCAGCACCTCTTGCGGGGTGGCGCGTGGGTCGACCAGTTGCAGGCCGGCCATGGCGCATGCCTGCGCCCAGCCGGGAAAGGCGATGGTCTGGAAATGGGGGATGACCGACACGGCGTTGCCGCTGACCCGCGCTGGCGGCAGGCCGGGCACGTGCGGGCACAGAATGGCCCCGTCGGTTGCGGCCAGCGAAGGGTCCAGCCCCAGCGCATGGGTGGTCACCGGGCCGCGCACGCAATGAAACGTCACTTCGCGGTCGGCCCAGCGGTCGAGCGGATCATAGCCAGCGCCTGTCGAGAACACTTCGAGCCGGCGGGGCCCCACGCCGGGCATGCCCAGAATGGTGCCAATGCCCACAAAGCCGCGATCGTCGCCATCGGGGACGAACAAGTGCGGCGCCAGCGCCGGCCAGACCAGCGCGTTGAGGTCGTCGCCAAAATTGGGCACCGACCCTGCATAATGCACCAGTTGCATCAGCCTTTTCCTTTCTCGGGGCAAGGGGGAGGGGATTTGGCCATGCCTTGCCCGGGGGTATCCGCCGCTGCGTTGCAGCGAAACAGCAAGCCCTTCGGATTTCGAGCAGTTTTGGCGAAAGCAGCTGCCGCGCCCTAGAGCGTGAGCCCCAGCGTCAGCCAGCCCGAATTGGCCCGATAGGCGCGGGTGGTGTCGAACGAGGCGCGATCCTCGCGCCCGAGCGAGGCCGTGAGCGTGAAGCGCCGCGACATGAGGTAGCGCGCCGAAAGCCGCCCCGTCCATGTATTGGCGTTGTAGCCCGTGCCCAGCGGCTTGAGCCGCAGATAGCCAGCGTCGGCCGAGACGATCAGGTTGCGCGCCAGTTCATGGTCGACGCCCAGCTTGACCTCTGTCGCAAGGATGCCGGCTGCCGTGGTGGACGAAGCGTCCTGCACCTGGCGCGAGGCGACCAGCCGCAGCGTGGTGAGCGAGGAAGGGTTCCACAGCAGATCGGCCGCAAAGGACAGTCCGCGTGCATTGAGCAGCCGCGGGTCGGCATAGCTGCGCCAAAGATAGCCCACCCGCACTTCGCCATAGAGCGAGCCGGTCAGATTGAGGCGGGTGCCCCCCTCGACCACCCAGCCCGACGAATTGCGCAGCAGCGCGCCCGACGCTAGCGCGTTGGCATTGGCAAAGTCCTGCCTTTCGTAGGTGCCGTGCAGCAGCAGGTCGAAGCCGGTGGTCAGGTTGTAGCGCGTGTCGAGCAGCGCGCTGGTGACGGTCTGGTTGCGATAGGACTGGTCGATCACGGCGCCAGCGTCGCTCAGCCCATCGTGATAGGTCAGCCCTGTCACCTTGCCCTGGGCCGTTACGGCCAGGCGGTTGAACACATGCGCCACGCCCAGCCGGGCCGACAGCCGGTCAAAGGCAATGGGCGATACCGCGCCATAAGGGCTGTTGTAGTCGGTCCGGTCGACCACCGAGCGGGCGCCCGTGAGCGTCAGGTTCACCTGCGTGAAGGTGTCGACATCCAGCCGGCCATCGATGCTGCTGCCAAACTGGGTCACACCCTCGCGCGGGTTGTTGGCGTAGAAC
>DATMUT010000119.1:0-2034 GCA_035563755.1 Novosphingobium sp. | reverse complement strand
CCTGGTGGTGGTGAGGAAACGGGTGTTCATGTGCACGGCCGGCACATGCGGATTGGCCATATGCGCTACAAGGCTGATGCCGGTGGCGGTAAAGTGCGGCTGCTCGGCGCTGGCGCCGTTGATGCTGGCGGCAAAACCGGGGTTGAACGCGCCATGCACGGTCGAGACGTTGACCCCCACCTTTTCGAACACGCGGCCTTTCATCAGGCCGCGCGTGCCCCCGCCGGTGTCGGCCTGCGCGGCCTCGCCCTTGCCCTCGCCCTTGCCCTCACCATGCACCGTGTCGCGCTGCCAGGGCGTATATTCAAAAGCCGCATCGCTGCCCGCCTCGCGCTCGATCGCCTCGAATTCGGCGCAGATCGCGTCGCGCAGATGCTCGAACCATTGGCGGGCGCGGTTCGCATAGGGGGTCCAGTCGGTCATCTTCGCTCCCGCAAGGTCTAAAGGTTGTTATGCGCCGCTTGCCATTGCCGGGCGGCGGGGGCAAGAAAAAGCATGGTTCGCGTTTCGTTCGCAAAATCCCGAGTCGCAGGCCCGCAGCCGGTCGCCCCCGTCAGCTTTGCCGGGCCGTTTGCATTTGCCGGGCACGAATGGCGCATTTCCGAAAGCCGCGCCGTGTATTGGCCGGCAGAAAGCGCGCTGCTGGTGGCCGATCTGCATCTGGAAAAGGCCAGCTGGTTTGCCACGCGCGGGGCGATGCTGCCCCCTTACGACAGCCGCGAGACGCTGGAGCGGCTGCAGGCGGCGGCGAGCGCGGCGGGCGCAAGGCGCATCTATTGCCTGGGCGACAGCTTTCACGATGCGGCCGGCCCCGAGCGGATCGAGCCGCAGGCCCGCGCCGTTCTGGCCCAGCTGGCCCGCGCGCACGATCTGGTGTGGATTGCCGGCAATCATGATGCCGGGGTAAGCGATGGCCTGCCCGGAACGATTGTGCCCGAACTGCTGGTGGCCGGCATAGCCCTGCGCCACGAGGCCGAGCCGGCCACCCGAACGCCCGAGATTTCAGGCCATTTCCACCCCAAGCTGCGGATATCGGTGCGCGGGCGGCATATCAGCCGCCCTTGCGCGCTGGTCGCGGGCGAGCGGATGATCCTGCCTGCGTTCGGCACGCTGACGGGCGGGCTGGAGGCCGATGCCCCGCCGATTCTGGCGGCGCTGCGCCCCGCGCGGGCTGTCGATGCGGTGCTGGCCGCGGGCGGGCGGGCGCTGCGCTTCCCGGTCTGGCGCGGATAACGCAGGTCAGCAGGCCACACCATGGGCGAAAAAGCGGCGCTTTCGCCAAATTGTCTCTTTTCTATTGGCAGCGATTCGATCTAAAGGCACGCGGATAGAAAAGTCACAGGAGATCCGACAATAGCCCCCCCACCCCGGCGCAGCATGGCGCCCCCCGTCAAGAGCGGGCCCCGCTATAATGAGATGATCAACGTGCCACGCGTGCGCGTTATCGATGACGAAGGTGAGAACCTCGGCATCATGTACACGCGCGAGGCCATCGAGCAGGCCTTCGAGAACGGCCTCGACCTGGTCGAAGTGTCGCCCAACGCTGATCCGCCGGTGTGCAAGTTCCTCGACGTGGGCAAGTTCCGCTACGAGGCGCAGAAAAAGGCCAACCTGGCCCGCAAGTCGCAGAAGACGCAGGAGATCAAGGAGATCAAGATGCGTCCGAACATCGATGACCATGACTATGACGTCAAGATGAAGGCGATGCATCGCTTCATCGAGGAAGGCGACAAGGTCAAGGTCACGCTGCGCTTCCGCGGCCGCGAGCTTTCGCACCAGCAGCTGGGCATGAACCTGCTGCGCCGCGTGCAGGAAGACATCGCCGAAATCGGCAAGATCGAGGCCTATCCGCGCATGGAAGGCCGACAGATGCTGATGGTGGTCTCGCCCAAATAAGGCTATTGTCGGGATCGCCTCGTTCGCTTGCGGCCAATTCAGGCCAATCCGGCGGCGAGCGGGATCTACGAAGAGGCGCCGGCCCATGCGGGTCCGGCGCCTTTTTCGTGCCTGCCACGGGCCAGCACCGCGCAGACC
>DATMUT010000118.1:0-8494 GCA_035563755.1 Novosphingobium sp. | reverse complement strand
GGCGCCCAGCCGCCATCGCGCCGAATTGCCGGCGTGGCTCGATGTGGTGCTGTTGCGCGCGGTCGCGATCGACCCGGCCGAGCGGTATGGCGATGTGGTTGAACTGCTGCGCGCGCTCGAAGGGGGCGCTGCGGTCGAGCGTGTCTCGCTGCGGCCTGTGCCCCTGATCGAGCGGCACCCGGTGCGTTTCTGGCAGGGCGTTTCGGCGCTGCTGTTCGTGGCGCTGGTGGCGGCGCTGGTCTGGCGGATCTGATGGGCGACAGGCCCGGTGCATAGGGGACATGGCGGTGCTGCTCCGGTTGGGGGAGGTGCGGCGCCATTGCCGTATGAAACTGGAAAGGGTGGTGCGGCCCGAAGGTCCGCAGTTCCGTCACGCGCCATTGCATGACCGGATATGAAGCAGAGTGTGCCGCAACGCAGCATCGGATGCAAGCCCCAATCGAAAAGAGGCGGGATTTGGGGCATGGCATTGATAAGGAACGGAAATGCACCGGTTTGCGCGAGTCGCGCCTCGCTTGCCCCGCACTATGCCAAATCCCCATTGCGCGTTGCCGCATGGGCCGCCATCCTCGCGCACATGCGTAGAACCGCGAGCGCTCACCCATGCGCATAGCCATTGTCGATGAGAGCGCCGTGCGCGCCTCGGTCATCCGCGAGGGATTGGCCGAGCTGGCCGATTGCGAGATCTTCGTGGTCACGCAAAGGCGCGCGCTGGTGGCCGAAATCTCGCGCATAGACCCCGATATCGTGCTGATGGACCTGGGCAATCCCAGCCGCGACGTGCTCGAGGAATATTTCGCGGTCAGCCGGGCGCTGGCACGCCCCATCGCCATGTTCGTCGATGATTCGGACGAGGAGGCGATCGGCGCCAGCATCGATGCGGGCGTGTCGGCCTATGTGGTCGACGGGTTTGCCCCGCACCGCATCCGCACCATCCTCGACCTGTCGATCCGGCGCTTCCACGCCTTCTCGCGCCTGCAGACCGACCTGGCCGAGGCACGCGGGCGACTGGCCGAACGCGACGCGGTAGACGCGGCCAAGCGCATTTTGATGACCAGCCGCAAGATGAGCGAGCCCGACGCCTATGCCGAATTGCGGCGCACCGCGATGAACCAGGGCCGCCGCATTGCCGAGATCGCCGAGGCGGTGGTCATGGCGCACAAACTGATCGGAGGAAATGGCGGATGAGTGGCGAATTTTCCATCGGTTTCCTGCCGTTGGTCGATGCGGCCCTGCCTATTCTGGCCCACGAACACGGCTTTGCCCGCGACGAGGGGCTGAGCCTGCGGCTGGTGCGCGACGTGAGCTGGGCCACGGTGCGCGACCGGCTGATTTATGGCCAGACCGATGCCGCGCACATGGTCGCGCCGCTGGCCATTGCCACGACGTTGGGGCGGGGCAACCGGCCGCGGGCGCTCTCGGTGCCGTTTGTGCTGGGGCTGAACGGCAATGCCATCACCATGCGGCCCGAACTGGCCGCGCAAGTGGCGCCCGGCGGGCTGCTGGGCGATCCGGCGCAGGTGGGCGCGGCGCTGCGGCAGGTGGCGGCACAGCGGCGCGATGCCGGCCGGCCGCTGCGTTTCAGCGTGGTGCACCGCTATTCCAGCCACAACTACATGCTGCGCTACTGGCTGGCGGCCTGCGGCATCCAGCCCGACCGCGATGTCGAGATCGCCATCGTGCCGCCGCCCTTCAGCGCCGATGCGCTCGAGGCGGGCGAGGTGGATGCGATCTGCGTTGGCGAGCCGTGGAACAGCGTGGCCGTCGAGCGGGGCGTGGGGGCGATCGTGCTGGTGACAGCGCAGATCTGGCGGCGCGGGGTCGAGAAGGTGCTGGCCATGCCCGAGGACGTGCTGGACGCGCGCCGCGCCGAGGTCGAGGCGCTGGTGCGCGCGCTGCGCCGGGCAGCGCAGCATTTCGTCGAGCCGGAACATCTGGCCGAAAACGCCGCGATTCTGGCCCGCGCCGAATATGTGGGGGGCGATGCCGAGCTGATCCGCCGCGCGATTGATGACCGGCTGCTGCTGCGCCAGAGCGAGCCGCCGGTGCATTTTCCCGACTTCATGTTCCAGTACCGCGAGGCGGCCAATTTCCCCTGGGTCAGCCAGGCCGAGTGGCTCTACACGCAGATGGTGCGCTGGGATGGGGGCGCCTTCGACCCGGCGCAGGCCGCAGTTGCAGCGCGCGTGTTCCGCCCCGATGTGTATCGCGCTGCGCTTCTTGGCACGGGCGAGCCCTTGCCCGGCGCCAGCTCGAAGGTCGAGGGAAGCCTTGTGGGCAAGACGGTCGTTGGCACGCAGCAAGGGCGCATGGTGCTGGAAGACAACCGCTTTTTCGACGGGCGCGTGTTCGATCCGACGCATCTGGCCGCCTATGTCGCGCAGGATGCCGAGCACGATCAGGGCCAAGCGTAGCGCGACTTTCGTGCCGCAAGGCGGAAAAAATCGCGTCGATAATTGCCGCAATGCAAAATCCGCTTGGCGATTGCGCAAGGCCGGGTTAGATTGATTCTCATAGCAGGATCTACCGTCCGCCCAACGTGGGGCGAAGTTGCGGAGGTCCGGCATTTTCAAACAACATTGCGTGGCAACGGTGCCGCCCGGTCTGAGCTCTCGTCGGGTTCGGTTCGTGGCGGCTTTTTGTGTTGTGCGCATGCGTCAAGGAGACCGCGTGTGAATGCACCGCAAACGATGAAGAGCCTGTCAGGCGAGGGCGCGGCTGGCCCCGAACGGCTCGTGGTGATTGGCAATGGCATGGCCGGGTGCCGCGCGGTCGAGGAGATCCTGGCGCGCGATCCGGCCCGCTATGCCATCACCATCTTCGGCGCCGAGCCGCGGGTGAACTACAATCGCATCATGCTCTCGCCGGTGCTGGCCGGCGAAAAGACCTTCGACGAGATCGTCATCAACACGCCCGAATGGTATGTCGAGAACGACATCACCCTGATTTCGGGCGATGCGGTGGTGGCGATCGACCGCGAAAACCAGACCGTAACCAGCGCTTCGGGTCGCATCGAAAGCTATGACCGGCTGCTGATCGCCACGGGTTCGGACCCGTTCATCATCCCGGTGCCGGGCAAGGATCTGGCCGGCGTGGTGACGTTCCGCGACCTGGACGATGTGGACAAGATGCTGGCCGCGGCAGAGGCGGGCAAGGGCAATGGTGGCGGCCATGCAGTGGTCATCGGCGGCGGCCTGCTGGGGCTTGAGGCGGCGCATGGCATGGCGCTGCGCGGCATGAACGTGACCGTCATCCACCTGATGCCCACGCTCATGGAGCGCCAGCTCGACGAGGCGGCCGGCTGGCTGCTCAAGACCGAGCTGGAGCGGCGCGGGCAGACCATCCTGACCGGCGCCGACACCGCCGAGATCATGGGCAAGGACGGCCATGTGGCCGGCGTGCGCTTGAAGGACGGGCGCGAGATTGCCGCTGACATCGTGGTGATGGCTGTGGGCATTCGCCCCGCCACCGGGCTGGCCAAGTCCGCCGGGCTCGAGGTCGAGCGCGGCATTCTGGTCGACGACCATATGGTGACGAGCGACCCTGCCGTGATGGCCGTTGGCGAATGCGTGCAGCACCGGGGCCTGTGTTATGGCCTGGTTGCGCCGCTGTGGGAAATGTGCCGCGCGCTGGCCGATGCGGCGGTGGGCACGCCGGGCGGCTACACCGGCTCTGTCACCTCGACCAAGCTCAAGGTGTCGGGCATCGACCTGTTTTCGGCGGGCGATTTCTCGGGCGGCGAGGGCTGCGAGGACATCGTCATGCGTGACGCGGCGCGCGGCATCTACAAGCGCGTGATCGTCAAGGAAAACCAGCTGGTGGGCGCGGTGCTGTATGGCGACACGGCCGACGGCAGCTGGTATTTCGACCTGCTGAAAAAGGGCGAGGATGTGTCCGGCATCCGCGAGGCGCTGATCTTTGGTCAGGCCTTCGCCATGGGCGGAGGCGCCCTTGCGGACCCTAATTCGGCCGTTGCCGCCCTCTCGGACGATGCCGAGATCTGTGGCTGCAACGGCGTGACCAAGGGCACCGTGGTCGCCACCATCAACGCCGGCGCGTGCAGCCTCGATGCTGTGCGCAGCCAGTGCAAGGCGTCGGCCTCTTGCGGTTCGTGCACGGGGCTGGTCGAAAGCCTGCTGGCGCTGACCCTGGGCGACGAGGTGAAATCCGGCCCCAAGACCTTGTGCAAATGCACCAGCTTTACCCACGATGACGTGCGCCGCCTGATCCTCGAGAAGACCCTCAAGGCCATTCCGCAGGTGATGCAGGAACTGACGTGGAAGACGCCCGATGGCTGCGCCTCGTGCCGCCCGGCGCTCAACTACTACCTGCTGTGCGCCTGGCCGGGCGAATATGTCGACGACCAGAAGAGCCGTTTCGTCAACGAGCGTCTGCATGCCAACATCCAGAAGGACGGCACCTATTCGGTGGTGCCGCGCATGTGGGGCGGGGTGACCACGCCTGACGAACTGCGCGCCATTGCCGATGCCGCCGACAAGTATCAGGCCCGCCTGGTCAAGGTGACGGGCGGCCAGCGCATCGACCTGTTCGGCATCAAAAAGGAAGACCTGCCCGGCATCTGGGCCGATCTGAACGCGGCCGGCATGGTTTCGGGCCACGCCTATGGCAAATCGCTGCGCACGGTAAAAACCTGCGTGGGGTCGGAATGGTGCCGCTTTGGTACGCAGGATTCGACCGGCCTTGGCATCAAGACCGAGCAGATGACGTGGGGCAGCTGGATGCCGCACAAGTTCAAGATCGCCGTGTCGGGCTGCCCGCGCAACTGCGCCGAGGCGACGATCAAGGACTTTGGCGTGATCTGCGTGGACTCAGGGTACGAGCTGCATGTGGGCGGCAATGGCGGCATTCACCTGCGCGGCACCGACCTGCTGTGCAAGGTTGCCACCGAGCAGGAGGCGCTCGACACCTGCGCCGCCTTCATCCAGCTCTACCGCGAGCAGGCATGGTATCTGGAGCGCACCGCCCCCTGGATCGAGCGTGTGGGGCTGGACCATGTCAAGGCCGCCCTGTTCGACGAGCCCGATGCAATCGCGCGCCTTGCCGCCCGGTTCCGCTATTCGCAGCAGTTCATGCAGGATGACCCTTGGGCCCGCCGCGCTGCCGGCGAGGATGCCGAACTCCACCAGCACCTGGCCGAGTTCCGCCCGTTCCCGGCCCCGCTTGCAACCCTGCCTTACACGCCCCAGCAGAAGGAAGCCGCAGAATGATCGGCGACTGGATCGACATTGGCCCGGTGGGCCAGATCAGCCCCGGCAATGCCCGCACCCTGCCCGTGCAAGGTGGCGAGGAAATCGCCATCTTCCACACGATGAACAACGAGTTCTACGCGCTGGTCAACAAGTGCCCGCACAAGCACGGGCCGCTCTCGCAGGGGATCGTGCATGGCACGGTCGTGACCTGCCCGCTACATAGCTGGAACATCAGCCTGAAGACCGGCGAGGCGCAGGGCGATGACAAGGGCTGCGTGCCCACCATTCCGCTGCGGGTCGATGCCGGGCGCATCTATCTGGAACGCGCGGCGATCATCGCGGCGCAAGCCCCGGAACGCGCTGCATGAGCGTGGCGGTCCGCACCACCTGCGCCTATTGCGGCGTGGGCTGCGGTATCGCCGCGCAGGTGACGGCAGACGCCCCCCAGACCGGGCGCGCCGTCACCATCCGCGGCGATGCGGACCACCCGGCCAACCTTGGCCGCCTGTGCTCGAAGGGCACGCATCTGGGCGAGACGGTGAGCCTTGAGGGGCGTCTGCTGGCCCCGATGATTGGCGAACGCCCCGCCGGCTGGAACGAGGCGCTTGACCTTGTGGCCCAGCGCATGGGCGAGACCATTGCCGAACATGGCCCCGATGCGGTGGCCTTCTATGTCTCGGGTCAGTTGCTGACCGAGGACTACTACGTTGCCAACAAGCTGATGAAGGGCTTTGTGGGCAGCGCCAATATCGACACCAATTCGCGCCTGTGCATGGCCAGCGCCGTTGCCGCCCACAATCGCGCCTTTGGCGAGGACGTGGTGCCCGGCGGCTATGCCGACCTCGAGCAGGCCGATCTGGTGCTGCTGGTGGGCAGCAACACCGCATGGTGCCACCCGGTCGTGTGGCAGCGCATCGAGGCCGCCCGCGCCGAGCGCGGCACCAAGATCGTGGTGATCGACCCGCGCCGCACCGAAACCGCCGAGCAGGCCGACCTGCATGTGGCGCTGGCGCCCGATGGCGATGTGGCGCTGTTCAACGCCCTGCTGGCCGACATGCGCAAGCGCGGCCTGGCCAATGCGGCCGATGTGACCACGCCTGCCGGTTTCTGGGACGATCTGCCCTGCGATCACGGCGTTGACCCTGCGGTGTTTGCCACGCTGGCCCAGTGGGTGGCGCAAACCCCGCGCATGGTCACGCTGTTCAGCATGGGCGCCAACCAGTCGGTGGGCGGCACCGACAAGGGCAATGCCATCACCAACCTGCATCTGGCGATGGGGCGCATCAACAAGCCGGGCGCGGCCCCCTTCAGCATGACTGGCCAGCCCAACGCCATGGGCGGGCGCGAGGTAGGAGGCCTTGCCAACACGCTGGCCTGCCACCTGGGCTTTTCGGATGCCGAGCGGGCCGATGCGCAAGCTTTCTGGCAATCGCCACGCATCTGCGCCGGGCCGGGCCGCAAGGCGGTCGACATGTTCCGCGCCATTCACGATGGCCGCATCAAGTTCCTGTGGGTGATGGCCACCAATCCGGCCGTCTCGATGCCCGACGCCGGCTTCGTGCGCGAGGCGCTGGCGCGTTGCCCCACCGTCGTCGTGTCCGAGGCGATTGCCGACACCGACACCTCGCGCTTTGCCCATGTGCGCCTGCCCGCGCACGCCTGGGGCGAGAAGGATGGCACCGCCACCAATTCCGAACGCCGCATCAGCCGCCAGCGCCGCCTGTTTGCCGCGCCCGGCATGGCGCGCGCCGACTGGTGGATCATGGGGCAGGTGGCCGCGCGGCTGGGCTGGGGCGATGCCTTTGCCTTTGATGGCCCGGCCGCCATCTGGCGCGAATATGCCGCCATGACGGCCCTGTCGCAGCGCCACGAACGCGCGCTCGACCTGACCGCGCACGCCAAGATCAGCGATGCCGAATATGAGGCGATGGCGCCCTTCCAGTGGGGCGGGGCCTATCCTTTGGCGCGGCGCTATCCCACCGCCGACGGGCGCGCTCGCCTGGTGGCGGTGCGGCCAGCCGCGGCGGCGGTGGTCGATCCGGCGTTCCCGTTGCGGCTCAACACCGGGCGTTACCGCGACCAGTGGCACACCATGACCCGCACCGGCCTGTCGCACACGCTTTCGCAGCACCGCCGCGAGGCCCTGTGCGAGGTACATCCGCGCGATGCGGCAGCCCATGGCCTGAGCGATGGCGGGCTGGTGCGCGTGTCGACGGCCCATGGCGACAGCCTGTTCCGCGTGGCCTTTGCCGAAGGCCAGCGCCGGGGCGAGATTTTCGTGCCGATGCACTGGACCGACACGATGGCCTCGGGCGCGCGGGCCAACCGCATGGCGCATGCACTGACCGATCCTGTATCGGGCCAGCCGGCGTTCAAGAACACGCCTGCGCGCATCGAGGCTGTCATGCCGCAGTGGCGGGCCTTTCTGGCCACGCGCGATGCCGTGGCGCCCGAGGGCGTTCTGTGGTGGAGCCGGTCGCGCGTGGCGGGCGGCTGGCTGTACGAACTGGCCGGCGACGGGGTGGCCGATGCCGATGCGCTGTTGCCGCAAGGCCAGCGGCTCGAGGTGGCGGACGCCGCGCGCGGCATGCACCGCGCTGCCGTGCGCGACAGCGATGGCGCGCTGCTGGCGGCGCTGTATGTGACGCGCACTGGCCAGTTGCCGGCTCGCGAATGGGTGGCCGGGCAGTTGGCCCAGCAGGCTGCGCCCGCCGAATGGCTGGCCGGGCGCCCCAGCACGCCCGCTCCCGATCGCGGCCCGATTGTGTGTGTGTGCCACGGCGTGGGCGAGAAAGACATTGCCGCCGCGTCCTGCACCGGCGCGGTAACGGTGGCGGCTGTGGGCGCGGTAACGCGCGCGGGCACCAATTGCGGTTCGTGCCGCCCGGCCATTGCGCGACTGCTGGCCGGATGGGCACCTGAAACGGAGGCGGCGGAATGAGCGAGGATTTTCCCGCAGGCATGGTCTGGCTGGTTGGCGCAGGCCCTGGCGACCCGGAACTGCTGACGCGCAAGGCCGAAAGGCTGATCCGTAGCGCCAGCGTGGTGTTTTACGACGCTCTGGTCGGCCCCGAGGTGCTGGCCATGGCGGGGGCTGCGCGCTGCGTGCATGTTGGCAAGCGCTCGGGCCGGCATTCGATGGCGCAGGGCGCGATCGATCAGGCCATCGTGCAGGCCGCGCTTGCCGGCGAGCGGGTGGTGCGCCTCAAGGGCGGCGACCCCTCGGTGTTTGGCCGCTCGGCAGAGGAAATGGCCGCCTGCCGCGAGGCGGGCGTGGCCGTGCG
>DATMUT010000117.1:0-7079 GCA_035563755.1 Novosphingobium sp. | reverse complement strand
CCAGCCGATCAAGGAAGAGGCGGGTTTCCTCGTTCTGTCGGGCAATCTGTTCGATGCCGCGATCATGAAGACCAGCGTGATTTCGGAGGAATTCCGCGCCCGCTATCTGTCCAACCCCAATGATCCCGAAGCGTTTGAAGGCCCCGCCGTGGTGTTCGACGGGCCGGAGGATTACCACCACCGCATCGACGATCCCGCCGTTGGCATCACGCAGCAAACGCTGATGTTCATGCGCGGGGCCGGGCCGATCGGCTATCCGGGCGCGGCCGAAGTCGTCAACATGCGCCCGCCTGCCTATCTCATTACCGAGGGCGTCTCGGCCCTGCCCTGCATCGGCGATGGGCGCCAGTCGGGCACCAGCGGTTCGCCGTCCATCCTCAACGCCAGCCCCGAGGCGGCGGCCAATGGCGGCCTCGCGCTGCTAAAAACCGGCGACCGGGTGCGGATCGACCTGCGCAAGGGCACGGTCAATGTGCTGATTTCCGATGAGGAACTGGACGCGCGCCGCAAGGCCCTGATCGAGGCAGGCGGCTATGCTTACCCTGCCAGCCAGACGCCGTGGCAGGAGATCCAGCGCGCGATTGTGGGCCAGCTGAACACCGGCGCCATTCTGGAAGGCGCGGAAAAGTATCAGCGCATCGCCCAGACCATGGGCCTGCCCAGAGACAATCACTAACGCGACAACCACTGATGAGCAAAGCCGGGCGGGCAACAGCCTGCCCGGCTCGGGCCAATCGCCCGGCCCCTTGCGTCAGCCCTCTTGTACCAACTGGGACTGGCGCATTTCCTCGGCCGTATCCTCGAGCGCCAGATCGACCAGCACGCGCATCGCGGCAGCGGCTGCATCGCCATCGCCCGCCGCGATCGCCTCATACACCCTGGCATGGTCGGGAATGGGGTTGCGCGGCAATGCGCGCGAACGGTGCTTGTATTGCGTGGTCCAGCTGACCGCCGCGCCAATGCTGGCCGACAGCACAATCATCGGCTCGTTGCGCGTGGCGCGCAGAATGGCATCGTGAAAATCGCGGTCGGCCGCGCGCCCCGCCTCGGTGCCCAGCGTATGGCGGCGCATGGCGCTCAGCGCGTCCTTCATCGCGCGCAGGTCCTCGCGGTCGCGCCGCTCGGCGGCCATGCGTGCCGCGCCCGGCTCGACCACGGCGCGCAATTCAAAAATGCCGCGCACAAAGGCCGGGTCCGGCTCGTCGGCAAAGGCCCAGGCCAGCACCTCGGGGTCGAGCAGGTTCCAGCGGGTGCGGGGCAGAACGCGCGTTCCGGCCTTGGGGCGGCTTTCCACCAGCCCCTTGGCGGTCAGCACCTGTATCGCCTCGCGAAAGGCCCCGCGCGACACGTTCAGCGCCTCGGAAAAGGCGATCTCGCTCGATAGGATGGTGCCGGGCGGGTAAACGCCCGAGACGATGTCCGTGCCCAGCCGGTGCGCGATGGCCCCGTGCAGGCGGCGCCCGGTGCTGCGCGATGCCCGCGCTGGCGCTTCAGCCTCTGGCCGATCGGGCGCCTCTTCGGGCGGGACGTTTTTTTCCAATATCTTTCTCGCATGATAACCATCCTGCCTTGCCCGGTTGGCCGACCGGCCAGAGTCAGGATGCCTGACTTTAAAATTAGGGATGCGAGCGCCGAAAAACAAGAGCGTCAGCCCTGTTTCAGGCCCCGTCCTCCTCGAGAATGGCAACGCCCCAGGCACCCAGATCCATCGTTGCCCCCCTGGCAAAGGCGCGCTGCGACAACAGGTCGTGGCTAGCGGCAGGAACAGCGTAATGCGCCGGCGTTGGCGCGTAATTCAGCACATAGCGCAGCCTGTGCCCGTTGCGCAGAAGCCCCCCGCGCACGACAAGCGGAAAGCGCGCAGCCTCCTCGCTTTGTGCGCTGGCGTTCTGCAAGGCCTGCTCCAGCAGCGCCGACATGGTTTCCTCGCCGGGCATGAAGCCCACATAGGTGACATCGCCCTTGCCCCATGCATTGCGCGTGACGGCGGCATAGGCAGGCCAGGAAGGGTGATAATAGCGGGCAAGCACCTGCGCGGTGGTCGGCTCGAGGAATTCCATCCACCAGCGCACGGTATTGGCCTTCTCGCCCACCTTGTACGGGTCGCCTTGCAGGCTGACGCCCTGCGGTGCGGCAAATTGCGAATAATGCACGCCCGCGGCCTGCGCGATACGGCCCGGCTGGTCAGCATAGCGCACCCTGACATTCTCATCGGAAAAGCCGCTCTTGAAGCTGTAGAGCAGGTGGCCGCCCGCTCTGGCATAGTCGTTCAGATGGTCGATCTCGGCATCGCTTGCCGCATAAAGCGCCGGAACGATGACCAGCTTATAGTTGGACAGTTGTGAAGCGGTGGCGGGCGTGACGAAGTCCACCTCGACATTCATCTTGTAGAGCGCATCGTAATAGCCGCGCATCACGTCGTTATAGGCAACCGGCCCGGCCTCGCCATTGGGCTTGAAACTGTCGAACGCCGTCAGGGCTGTGTTGCTGACATAGATCGCCACCTTGTTGCGCTTGGTCAGCCCGGCCAGCTTTGGCCCCAGCCGCGTCAGATCTGCGCCAATGGTGGCCGCTTCGCGATAGGTCGCATTGGGCTTGAAATCCTGCGAGAGCAGCCCGCGCCAATAGGTTTCGACCGCATTGGCCGTGGTGCCCCAGTGCCAGTACTCCAGCATGTTCGCGCCCGAGGCCAGATGGCTGAACGCCTGAAGGCGCAGTTGCCCCGGATAGGGCGTCCATTCAGGAAAGCCCTGCGCGGTGGTTTCCATGACCAGATAATTCTGCCCCGCCTTGATCGAGCGAGCCAGATCGCCGCCCAGCGCGATCTCGGTGCCGGTCAGCTTGTCCTGCCCGGGATGGTAGATGTCGATGCCGGCCACATCGAGCGATTTGGCCGCCTGCCAATGGTTCACATCGGCCTGAACGCCATAGGAGTAGCCGCGCCAGTCGAGGTCGAAATTTTGCGTGAGGAACTGGTCGGGCCGCGCATGGGCGTGCACGAGGCCGGCCTGCCAGGCCAGATAATCGGTCACCAGCCCGCGCTGGAACTGCGCGAAGGCGGCATTCATGCTGGCGTTGATCGAACCGTTGGTCGAGGGAAAATCCTCCCAGCGGTTGATGCGGTTGCTCCAGTAATTCAGCCCCCACGCCGTGTTGAGCGCGTCGAGATCGCCATGAAACAGCTGGCGAATGTGCGCGACGAAGGCGGCCTGCACATTGGGGCCGCTGGTGCCATAGGCCTTGGTCTCGTTGTCAAGCTGATAGCCGATGACGGCCGGATTGTCCTTCACATGATCGACCAGCGCAACAATCGCGCGCTGCGCCGCCGCGCGAAATTCGGGGTTGGTGATGTCCATGTTCTGGCGACGGCCATATTCGTATGGCCCCTTGGGCGTAATCGCCAGAACGTCGGGATGCTGGCGCGCCAGCCAGGTGGGCACGGCATAGGTGGGCGTGCCGATGATGACCTTGATCCCGGCCCTGCCCATGGCCGCCAGCACACGGTCAATGTGGCGGAAGTCGAATGTGCCGGGCTGCGGCTCCATCGTGCCCCAGGTGGATTCGGCAATGCGCACCACGGTAATGTGCGCTGCCTGCATCATGCGCACATCCTCCTCCAGCCGGTCGGTCGGGGCATATTCGTCGTAATAGGCCGCGCCGAACAGAATCTTGTCCGACAAAACCGCAGGCATGGGAGACGCCTTTACCGGCACATCCGCCCACACGGGAGCAACCGCGCCCGACAGGCCAGCCGCTCCAAGGCCCGCACAAGCCATCATCCTGAAAACACGCCGCGCCCCAAGCTTACTCACCAGCCCTCTCCTTGCTTTATTTGCAGGACTAATAGGCATGGCGCCAATTGGCAACGGATGTTGCACATCCGGCGGATTCCTGACGACATTCAATTAGAATGGCCGTTTTCATACGAAAAAGCGCCACTCCTCCACGGGCGAGACCGTTGCGCAACAGCCACACCCATGAACACAATCGATAGATTAAGTCCTACTTTTCACCTTGACAGCGCAGGTCAATTTCCCGCAACCAGACGTCAATGTCGAGCCGGGTCAAGACCGGCCGCGTAATTTCAAGAGAGGAGCTTTTGTGAGACATCACCTCATGGCGGGCGCAGCCCTTGCCATTGCCCTGACGGCTGCCACCAGCGCCTATGCGCAGCAGGCAACCCCGCCTCAGCCCGCTTCGGACGACATTGTCGTCACGGCCACGCGTCAGTCGACCCTGCTGTCCAAAACGCCGATTGCAATGACAGCGGTGACAGGCGAAGGCCTGCGCAGCGCCGGCGTGACCGACGCGCGCTCGCTGGCACAGCTCACCCCCAACCTGGCCATCACCGAAAACGGCGACGGCCTGCGTATCGCCATCCGCGGTGTGACCAGCACCGACGGCACCGAAAAGGGCGACCCCTCGGCCGCCTTCCTGCTCGACGGCATCTACATCGCCCGCTCGCAGGACCAGCAGGGTTCGTTCTATGACGTCTCGCAGGTCGAGGTGCTGCGCGGGCCGCAGGGCACGCTTTATGGCCGCAACACCACCGCCGGCGTGGTCAACGTGCAGTCGAACCGCCCCAAGGCCAAGTGGGAAGGCTCGCTCGACGTCAAGTATGGCAATCTGAACAGCCAGAACGTGACGGGCATGATCAACGCGCCCATCGGCCAGTCGCTGGGCATCCGCCTGGCCGCCAACTACGACCGCCAGAACAGCAATCTGGTCGAGAGCGTGGCCAACCCGGCCTATTCGATCAACCCCGGCCGCCGCGTCTTCTCGACGCGCCTGTCGTTTGGCGGCGATGTCGGGCGCCTGCATTTCGTGGTGCGCGGCGACTATTCGCGCCAGCGCGGCTCGATGACCAATGCGGTCCCGCTCAACAACTTCTTCTCGAACATCGGCACCACCGGCGTTGACCCCACCTATATCGCGGGCAAGAGCGCCAATGCCTATCGCTCGCTGGGCTATGGCCAGAGCTATCCCAGCTACAAGTGGTACACCAATTACGGCATCATGGCCGAGGCCACCTATGCGCTGACCGATGCCATCGACGTGACCTATCTGGGCTCGTACCGCGAATCCAAGCACCAGTTCGTGCAGGACCTGTATTTCCAGCAGGTGCTGCAGAACCCGGCCACCTTCTGGGGCAAGTATCACCAGAACTCGCAGGAACTGCGCCTGGCCTTTGGCAAGGGCCACAAGCTGCACGGCCAGGCCGGCGGCTATTATTTCGAGGAACAGTCCTACCTCAACTACACGCTGGGCAATCCGCTGGCCAATCTGGTCTATGCCGGCGCCTCGGGCTACGCCTTCCCGCAGGGGCCAACGGTTGCCCGCTCGAAGGCCGGCTTTGGTCAGGTTACCTATGACGCCCTGCCCGGTCTGCACCTGACGGGCGGCGTGCGCTACACGCACGACCTCAAGTCGCGCAACGGCGCCACCGTGCTCTATTTCCCCGATCAGGCCTCGGTCCCCTCCTCCTTCGGTTCGCAGTGCGTGGGCACCACCTGCACGCTCAACCAGAACATCGCCTCGCGCACGTTCGAGAAGGTGACCTTCAAGTTTGGCGCCGACTATGACGTGTCGAACCTGGGCCTGGTCTATGCCAGCGTCTCGACCGGCTACAAGGCGGGCGGCTTCAACGATGGCTGCGTGACCGGCAATGGCCTTGGCTGCGCGCTCAACGCCTCGCAGCTCTACTACCAGCCCGAGACGCTGACGGCCTATGAAGGCGGCGTGAAGTTCAAGTTCATGGACGGCAAGGTGCATTTCAACGCCTCGGTCTTCCACTACGACTACAAGAACCTCCAGCTCTCGCAGGCCGCCACGCTCAAGGACCCGACCACGGGCGCCAACGTGCTGCAAACGCTGATCCAGAACGCGGGCAACGCCAAGGTCGACGGTATCGAGACCGAAGCCACCTTCACCCCGACGCGCGATGATCGCCTGCTGGTGGCGATCAACTACACCAACGCCCGCTACAGCAACTTCACGCCCACCAATTCCTCGGGCGACAGCGTGAACTTTGCCGGCAAGGCGCTGGACCACGCGCCCAAGTGGACGGCAACGGTGGCCTATAACCACACCTTCAACCTGGGCCAGGGCAACCGCGTCGAGGCAGGCGTGATGAGCCGCATTTCCTCGGCCTACTACATGTCGGACCTGAACATGCTGTATCAGTTCCGCCAGCCCTCCTTCACCAAGACCGACCTGACCGTGACCTACAAGGCCGATCAGGATCGCTACTATGTGCAGGCCTTTGCCAAGAACCTGGAAAACAACATCACCATCGCGGCGGCCGCTGCGGGCAACACGCCCAGCGTGACCATCGAGGAACCGCGCACTTTCGGCGTTCGCGCCGGTGTGAAGTTCTGAGCCGACACACAGTGAAATGACGAGCAGGGGGCAGGTGCGGGTTTCCACGCCTGCCCCCTTTTTTGCCTGCCGCGCCACGACCTGAAAGGAACCTCCATGCGCCTGATGTTGCCCCTGCTGGGCAGTATTGCCCTGCTGGCCGCCGCCGCCCCTTTGCACGCGCAGCAGGTGGTCGAGGGCGCCATCGCCACCGGCCTGCCCGGCCCCGTCATCTCGCGCAACATTCAGGGCCAGTTTGCCGAACATCTAGGCCGCGACATCTATGACGGCATCTGGGTCGGCCCCGACAGCGCCATCCCCAACACGCGCGGCATCCGCAACGATGTAGTCGCGGCGCTCAAGGCGGTGAAAGTGCCGGTGGTGCGCTGGCCGGGCGGTTGCTTTGCCGACATCTACAACTGGCGCGACGGCATCGGCCCGCGCGACAAGCGCCCCGTGCGCAAGAACGACTGGTGGGGCGGGCTGGAAACCAACGCCTTTGGCACGCACGAATTCTTCGACTTTGCCGATCAGATCGGCTCGGACACCTACGTGGCGATCAACATGGCCACGGCAACGCCGGCCGTCATGCGCGAATGGATGGACTACCTGACCTCGAAGGGCGAGGACACGCTGGCGCAGGAACGCCGCGCCAATGGCCATGCAGAGCCCTTCAAGGTGGGCTTTGTGGGCATAGGCAACGAGGCATGGGGCTGCGGCGG
>DATMUT010000116.1:0-2745 GCA_035563755.1 Novosphingobium sp. | reverse complement strand
AGCCCGGCGCCGGAACCTCCCGCCGAAAACGCCGCCCCTGCGCCTGCAACGCCTGCCCCCGATCCTGCGGCAACGCCCCGCCCATGAACAACAGCCATTCGATCATCCCCGCGCCCTTGCGCAACCTGCCCTGGCATGTGCTCGCGCCGCTTTCGCTGCTGGTCATGTTTGGCGCCACGGTGCTGTATTCGGCCGCGGGCGGGCACATGCAGCCCTGGGCGATGAAGCACCTCATCAACTTCGTCATGTTCCTGGGGCTGGCGATTGCGGTTTCGCGCTTTCCCCAGCACTGGTTCAAGCAGTCGGCCTATCCGCTTTACGGCATATTGCTGGTACTGCTGGTGCTGGTCGAGCTGGTGGGGCGCATTGGCGGGGGCAGCCAGCGGTGGCTGAACCTGGGCTTCATGCAGCTACAGCCATCCGAGCTGATGAAGCCGGGTATCGTGCTGGTGATGGCCACTTTCTATGCCAACCTGCCGCCGGGCATGACGCGCAGCTGGCGTGCGCTGGTGCCGCCGGGCCTGCTTTTGGCGGTGCCGGCAGCGCTGGTCATCCTCCAGCCCGATCTGGGCACAGCGCTGGCCATCTGCTTTGGCGCGGTGGTGGTGGTGTTCCTCTCGGGTGTGCCCATGTGGTGGTTCGTCAGCGGCGGCGTTGCGGGGGCCATCATAGCGCCGCTGGCGTTCTTTTTCGCCCTGCACGACTATCAGCGCAAACGCGTGACCGTGTTCCTTGACCCCGAGAGCGACATGCTGGGGTCTGGCTATCACATCACCCAGTCGAAGATCGCCATCGGTTCGGGCGGTTTCTTTGGCAAGGGGCTGGGCAATGGCACGCAAAGCCATCTGGAATACCTGCCCGAGGCGCATACCGACTTTGCCTTTGCCACCATGGCCGAGGAATGGGGTATGATCGGCGGGCTGTTCATCCTGACGATCTTTTTCGTGGTGCTGTTCCGCTGGGGCATGGGTGTGTCGCGCCGCGCGCCCGACCGTTTCAGCCAGCTGCTGGCGGCCGGCATGACCAGCACGATCTTTTTCTACGTGGCGATCAACATGATGATGGTCATGGGCCTGGCGCCGGTGGTGGGCATTCCCCTGCCCTTCATCAGCCATGGCGGCTCCTCGATGATGACCAACATGCTGTGCATCGGCACGATCATGGCGGTCGAAAAGTGGAGCCGGCGCGGGCTGGCGGGGTAAACGCGCCTGCGCCCTTGCGCTGCCGGGCGCGGAGGCGAGGAGAAAAATGCAGGTACGTGCAGATTTTTTGAAAGAATCACTTGCGGGAACAAAATCAGCCGCTAAAGGGAGCGCTCCCGACGGGGAGGCGCTTCTCGAAGCACTGACCCGGAAGGCTTAAATGGACGCATAGCTCAGTTGGTAGAGCAGCTGACTCTTAATCAGCGGGTCCTAGGTTCGAGCCCTAGTGCGTCCACCAAGCCTTTCTTTCTTGCGGGATAAACGCCGTCGCGATCTGGCCCGGCGACAGTGTGGACGCATAGCTCAGTTGGTAGAGCAGCTGACTCTTAATCAGCGGGTCCTAGGTTCGAGCCCTAGTGCGTCCACCACCCCCCTTTCCTGACTCATCGGTTATAACCGCCCCCTCGGGCGCCCCGCGGCAACGCTTGCCCGGCCTCGAGGTACTGCGCTTCATGGCGGCGCTTTGCGTGCTGCTACTGCACCAGCGCGCAGTGTTTGGCGGGCATCGTTATTATGGCGCCGGCTATCTGGGCGTCGACTTCTTCCTGATGCTCTCGGGCTATCTGATGGCCAGCCATCAGGAACCAAAGCTGGCCGATGGCAGGCTGCGGCCGCTGCGCTTTATGGCGGCACGATACCGGCGCCTGTGGCCGATGATGACGGCCGGGGCGCTGATTGGCCTGCCTTATCTATGGCATCGCACTGGCGGCCACTGGGGCGCGTTTACCTCGCAGGCCGCCTTCGAACTGCTGCTGCTGCCAGCCATCCCGCTTGGGGCCTTCCTGTTTCCGCTGAACATCCCGGCGTGGACCATCTTTTTCGAACTGGCGGTCAATGCGCTGCATGTAACGCTGCTGTGGCGCCTGCGCGGATGGCTGGCGGGCGCCGGCCTGGCGCTGCTGGCCGTGGCGGTTGCGTGGATAGGATGGCGGCACGGCGGGCTGGATATGGGTGCATTGCCGCGCGACTTCCTGCGCGGCGCGGCGCGCATCCTGCTGGCCTATGGGCTAGGCATTGCGCTGGCCCGGCGGTGGCGCGCGCACAGGCCCTTTCCCGCGCCGTGGTGGCTGGCACTGCCGCTGATGCCAGTGCTGCTGCCATTGGCCTGGTGGCTGGGGCTGAGCGGCCCGGCCTTTGACATCGCCTTTGTGCTGATTGGCTGCCCGCTGATGCTGGCTGGCGGGCTGCGCCTGCACAAGTGGCACGGTACGGCGCAATGGCTGGGGCGGATCGCCTTCCCGCTGTTTGCCCTGCAGATGCCCATTCTTGAGGGCGCACATTGGCTTGGCGGGCCCTGGTGGCTGGCAACCATCCTGGCGCTGTTGGCGGGCGTGGCGGGCGCCATTCTGCCCGCCTGTTGGGCAAAATGGCGTATGCGTGTGCCGGAAATGTGATGTTTTGTTGACGGCACATTTTGGTGTGATACACATGCCGGCATGTCACAGAGCACCATCGAACGCGTCCGTCGCCTGATCAACGAAGGCACGATGACCCGAACCGGCCTGGCCCGTGCGGCTGGGCTTCACGCCAACACGCTGCGCGA
>DATMUT010000115.1:0-3021 GCA_035563755.1 Novosphingobium sp. | reverse complement strand
GCAGGCGGCATGGCCAGCGCCAGATCGGGGTCGGGCGTGTAGCGCAGGCCCTCGTTCTGCACCTGGCTGACCGATTCCTGCCCGCCGGCCACGGCAATCGCCTGCCCCTCGCCGGTGATCTGCCGCGCGGCAATGGCAATCGCCATCAGCCCCGAGGCGCATTGCCGGTCGACATGCATACCCGGCACGTTGGGCGGCAACCCCGCGCGCAGGGCCACCATCCGCCCCAGATTGGGCCACTGCCCGCCCTGCGGCACGGCCGCGCCCCACACCACATCCTCGACATCGGCAGGGGCAATGCCAGCGCGCGCCACCGCCGCGCCCAGCGCATGCGCGCCCAGCGTCAGCGGATGCACATCGGCATAGGCCCCGCGATAGGCCTTCGCGATAGGCGTGCGGGCCATTGAGACGATCACCGCCTCGCGAGGCGAGGCATCGGGGGAACGGGCAGTCATCGCCGGCGCCTTTGCGCCTGTCGGGCCGCTCTGGCAACCGTGCCTATTGCGCGGGCAGCGGGCGGCGCGGCGCCGTCATCCGCCCGGGCAGCGCGTTAAACCAGCGCTGCGCCGGCTTCTCGACCCCGTGATACAGCGCGAAAGAGGCCGCCAGCACCAGCGCCAGAAAGCCCGCCAGCTGCCCCAGCCCCATGGCAGCGGCATGGCCGGGCGCAGGGTGCACAAAGGCCAGCTTGAACACGGTATAAAGGCCATAATGCGCCAGATAGGTGGCGTAGCTGACCTCGCCCAAGGCATGAAGCGCGCGCGCCCCCAAAGCCCGCCCCGCCCATCCGCGCCCCGTGGCCAGCGCCAGTATGAGCGCGGCAAACGCCACCGGCATGGCCACCGTTTCGGCCAGGCCCGCCCATTGCACCAGCAAGGCCGCCCCCACCAGCGCCCACGCCGCGCCCGCCAGCCAGCGCCTGCTGCCCCAGCGGCCAAACATGACCCGCAGCGCATTGCCCAGCGCGAATTCAAGCAAACAGCGCACCAGCCCGGTGTGCGACACATCGCCGCCCAGCGTGGTGGCGCCATGCAGCGCGAAAAAGCCCCACAGGCCCGCCACCAGCCCCGCCGCCAGAGCGATCAGCCCGGCATCGGCCAGCCGCCAGCGCGCCTCCACTGCCATCGCCAGCGCCACCACCGCCGGGAACAGCAGCGAGGCCGCCATCTCGCAACTGATCGACCAGGCCGGATCGTTCCACTCGAGCGCGGGGGTAAAGCCCCAGGCCTGCACCAGCAGCACATGCCAGGGCAGATGCGCGAAAGGCCAGGCCCCCGCATCGCGCCCCGTGGCCCGCAAGGCCAGCGCCAGTGCGACAAAGCCGGCCAGCACCAGCGCATGCAGCGGCCAGATGCGCGCCACGCGCCGCCACCAGAAATGGCGCGCGCCCGCCAGCCCCGCCCCATCGAGCCGCCCGGCCCAGCTGTGCCACAGCACAAACCCCGAGAGGATGAAGAACAGGTCGACCGCCAGATAGCCCTTGCCCAGCAGCGGCATCAGCCAGACCGGCACCGTGCCGCCCAGCAGCACCCGCACATGAAACAGCACCACAAACCACGCCGCCACCCCGCGCAGGCCCGTCAACGCGGCGAATTCGGCGCGGTTCATGCGGCACCTGTGCGCGGCGCGGTCATGCCGGGGCGGGCAGGCGTGCGGGCATCCTCGCCCTGCCGGCGGCGCGCCACCTGCTGGACCAGCGCGATCTGCAGGCCGATCAGCATGTAGATGAAGGGCTGATAGGCAATGCCCACGAAGGTGGCCCCCAAGAGATAGACGAAATGCCCCTGCTGCAACGCCAGCGCCAGCCCCGCGTCGCGCTTGTCCTGCGGGTCGGGGCTGCGGCGCAGGCGGCGCTGCACGCCCTCCAGCTGCACGATCCCGCTGATCTGCAGCGTCAGCCACAGCGCCAGCCCCGGCCAGCCCTGCTCGCCCAGCATCTCGAAATAGGCCGAGTGGAAGGCGCGGCCCTGATCGACGGTCTGGGCGCTTTGCATGGTTGTGGTGCCCCCGCTCGACTGGCTATCGGTGGTGGTGATGACCAGGCGGTTGCCGCGGAACGAGTCGAAACCGCCCCCCAGCGGATGATCGGCCGCATAGCCCAGCGTCCATTTCCACACGGCAATGCGGGTCGAGGCGGACTGGTCGGCCTTGTTGTTCTCGATCGTGTGCATGCGGTCGGTAAAGCTGCTGGGCAGGAAGGGCATGGCCAACATGCCGGCGGCCACCAGCGCGCCAATATACAGCCCGCGCCGCTTGACCGTGCGCAGCAGCAGCACCGCCAGCAGCCCGGCGCACAGCAGGCCCGTGCGCGCCTCGGTGCCGATGGGGATGAGCAGGCCCGCCCCCGTAAGCCCCAGCGCGAACAGCTGCGCCCAGCGCCCGCGCGGCAGCACCGTGCCATTGCCCGCCAGCCAGAAAGCCAGCGGCACGATGGCAATCGCCACGCAAGCCAGCGTCGAGCCTTCGTACAGGCCGGTATTGTCGTTCACCAGCAGCTTGAGCTCGCCATAGCCACCCCCGCCGCCCAGCGTTTTGAGCGCCCCATCGATGACGATGGTCGAGGCGGCGAGCACCATGACCGTGGCCGCCGCCTCGATGCGCAGGCGGGTGCGCAGGGTGAATGGCAGGAAAATGGCGAAAACCAGCGATTTCCACACCCAGCCCCACTTGGCCGCCGCCGCATCGGGGAAATCGGCGGTCATGGTGGTCATGGCGCAATAGGCCAGCAGCGCCATCATCAGCCCTTGCCGCAGCGAAACGCGCATCTTCTCCTTGTTGTCGAGGAACAGGAAGCCGACCACCGCCAGCACGAAAACAATGAGCGAAAGCGGCGCATGGGCCAGGATGGAGGAGATTTTCTGCGGCGCGACGATGTCGACATAGAGATAGGCCAGCACCCACAGGAACGGCCGCCGCACCCCCAAGGCCAGCCACAGCGCCACAAATCCGGCCAGCGCCAGCTCAACCACGGGGCGGCTCCTGTGCGCGGCCCGGCACGACCCCAGGCACGACCATGGCCCG